>JAFMIX010000006.1 GCA_017853785.1 Verrucomicrobiales bacterium | reverse complement strand
ATGGCGCGCCCGGCGCGATTCGAACGCGCGACCATCCGCTTAGAAGGCGGATGCTCTATCCAACTGAGCTACGGGCGCACACGGTTGCTGCGGTGGAAATCCGGCCGGGGCGACCCATCGCCACCGCCGCATGGTTATGCAGTCGGATTATGCCCGCATCGGGTTTCGAGGCAAGCTCCCCGTCGCGGTCCGGCTTTCGGCCTCCGTCAGTTGAACTTGGGCATCAGGGCAAAATCCGGAGATAAGTTGACCGGATGAAGTATTATCAGTGTTGCAAATACCCTATCAGCATTTTGCTGATATTTAATCAGGCATGCGCCCGATAGCTTTTGGGGAGGTGTGGCAGCTAGGATGCCCTCTGATGAAACGGAAAAGCGCCGTAAACTTGGCGTCAGCCCGGAACGTAGCCGCTTTGGCGGCCCAGTGAGTTGAATGAAAAATAAAGCTCCAGCATGGTATTGCGCGCGGACGAAGCCGAAGCATGAGCACATTGCGGCGGCGAATGTCGGCAAGCACCTACGGTTGGAGGTGTTCCATCCCCGGCTGCAAGTGGAACGGGCGACCATTCGGGGGGTTCGCCGGATCGTGGAACCGCTGTTCCCGGGGTATCTGTTCATCCGGTGTGTCCTCGCCGATTCGGCGAATGACATCCAGTTCACGGACGGCATCAGTTCGCTGGTTTCGTTCGGTGGCAAAATCCCCGAGGTGGCGGACTCCGTCATCGAAGAGTTGCAGGAATGTTTCGTGACGGAAGCGCCTTTGCTGGTGCAAGCCAGCCTGGTTCCGGGGGAGCAGGTGGTGGTCGCGGAAGGTTCGTTTGCGGGAATGAGCGCGATTGTGCTGCGCACGATGCCGGCCCGGCAGCGGGTGCAGGTGATGCTCGAGATCCTCGGCGGCAACACGCTGGTCGAGGTCAACCGCAGTTCGCTGATCGGCGAGCGCAGTTCGGTGGCGGATTGGGCGCCGATTTTGGCAGCACCCAGCTTATGCAAGGCGGGGTATTAAATTTGAATGACGTGGAGTCAGGGAGTCTCCGGCAGGTCGCCGGGGAACGAAGTGGGGCGGCGCCGGAGCGCTTTCCTGCAAGTGCGGAGCTTTGTCCGCCCCCGCCTCCAGCGGCGAAACGACAGTCAGGTCGGTTTGGTAATTTTGAAATGAACTTGAACGCTGAAGAAGTTTATCCGGGAGAGAATTACACCCTGGATGAGTTGCAGGTGCCGGCTTGGAAACGGGTCTTGGACATCGCGGTGATCATTTTGGCGCTGCCGCTGTTGCTGCCTTTGGCGCTGGTGATCGTGATTCTGGTCCGCAGTGTTTCCGCCGGGCCGGCTTTGTATGCGCAGGAACGGGTCGGGTATCTGGGGCGGCGCTTCCGGTTGTTCAAGTTTCGCACGATGTATGTGGATGCGGAGACCTCCAGCCACCAGTCGCATTTGAAGCATTTGATGCAATCAGATGTGCCGATGGAGAAGCTGGATTCGCAGGGGGACCGGCGCATCATTCCGCTTGGAAGGTTGCTGCGGGCTTCAGGGCTGGATGAATTGCCCCAAATCCTGAACGTGTGGCGCGGCGAGATGAGTCTGGTGGGGCCGCGTCCGTGCCTGCCCTACGAGTTCGAGCAGTTTTTGCCGTCGCAGAAGGAGCGGTTCAACACCCTGCCCGGCTTGACCGGACACTGGCAGGTCAGCGGCAAGAACCGCACGACTTTTGCGGAGATGATGCGGCTGGACATCGAATACACGCGCGGCAAGAGCTTTTGGTGGGATGTTAAAATTATGTTTCTGACGCTGCCGGCGTTGCTGGTGCAGTTGACGGACAAGAAAAAGGTGCGGCGGCAGAATTTGGCGCGCGCCAGCCAGGTGGCGGCGGATGTTTCCGGTTAGCGGCGGCCGCAGGCAAAAAACGATAATCAGTAGGAACGATAATCAAAAACGAAGCGGAGGAATCTTTTGAAAAAACAAATCCAAGTCGGGGTGGTGGGTTGTGGTTATTGGGGGCCGAACCTCGTGCGCAATTTCCGGGCGATTTCCGATTGCCGGCTCAAGGCCATGTGCGATCTCGATGTGCAACGGCTGGCGCATCTGAAGTCGCTCTATCCGGAAGTGGAGGGCGAAACCGAATACGCCCACATGCTCAACGGCATCGGGCTGGACGCGCTGGTCATCGCCACTGCGGTGCGCACGCATTTTCCATTGGCCAAAGCCGCGTTGCTGGCCGGCAAGCACACCTTCATCGAGAAGCCGATGGCCAGTTCCGTCGCCGAGTGCGAGGAGTTGGTTGACATCGCCAAGAAGAAGGGGTTGGTGCTCATGACCGGCCACACCTTCCTCTATTCAGCGGCGGTGCGGAAGATCAAGGAGATCGTGGACTCGGGCGACATCGGCGAAATCCGTTACATCTCGGCCCGCCGGTTGAATCTGGGGCTGTTCCAGAAAGACATCAACGTAGCTTGGGACCTGGCACCCCATGATATTTCCATCATCCAATACATCATGGGCGATCAGCCCGTCCGCGTGAATTGCCAGGGTAGCGCCCACGTCACGCCCGGCATCGAGGACGTGACCTCGATGTGCCTGACGTTCCGCAAGCAGCAGACCGCCATCATCCAGAGCAGCTGGCTCGACCCGCGCAAGGTGCGCGAGATGACCATCGTCGGCAGCCGGCGGATGATTGTCTATGATGATTGCGCGCCGCAGGAAAAGATCCGCGTCTATGATGCCCGCGTGGATCGGCCGCCGCACTACGACACCTTTGGGGAATTCCATTACGCCTACCACTACGGCGATGTTTATTCGCCCTACATCAAGCAGGAGGAGCCGCTGAAGGTCGAATGCCAGCACTTCTTGGATTGCATTCGCACCGGCGCGACGCCGATAAGCAGCGGCCAAAAGGGGTTGGAACTCGTGCAGGTTCTCGAGGCTTCCTCCGAATCGTTGAAACGCGGTGGCGCGGCGATTGACCTGCCGTTCCGGCCTGAGTTGAATGGTTTGCCCCGGCGCGAAGCGCCGCTGGCCAGCGCGATCAAGTCGGTGTCCGCCGCCATGGTGGGCCAGGCGGGGCGGGCAGAGAAGCCCGGTGTTTCCCTGGCGCATTCCGTGCACGCGAGCTGACCTCCGCGCATGAGTGATACCGCGCAGAGTTTCCGCCGGATTGCCGCCGACGTGAAGTTGGGGCAGAACGTCCGCATCTACGATTTCACCAATCTCTACGGGTGCGAGCTTGGGGATGACGTGAAGGTGGGCACGTTTGTGGAAATCCAAAAAGGGGCGCGCATCGGCAACCGGTGCAAAATCTCCAGCCACACATTCATCTGCGAAGGCGTCACGTTGGAGGATGATGTGTTCATCGGCCACAACGTGACCTTCATCAACGACCGTTACCCCCGGGCCACCAACGGGACGGGCCAGTTGCAGACGGAATCCGACTGGGAATGCATCGGCACGGTCGTCAAACGCGGCGCGTCCATCGGTTCCGGCGCGACCATACTCTGTGGCGTCACCATCGGCGCGAACGCCCTCATCGGCGCGGGCAGCGTAGTGACCAAGGATGTTCCAGATGGCGCGGTTGTGGCGGGCAATCCCGCCCGGGTGGTGCGGGCCGCCCAGTCCAAAAAGTGACCGCCGCCGGCCCGGCGTCACCCCGGTCCAGGCAGACAAAAACTCCTGTAATTTCCCCGCCGCCAGCGACACTATCCCCACTCATGAACGAAGAAATTGAATCAGCCAAGCCCTCCTCCGGGATGGGGCTGGGCGACATTTATTTTATCCTGTTCCGGCAGAAGTGGATCATTCTGCTGTCCTCGACGTTCGGCATCGCGGCGGCGCTCGCGGTGTTGCTGCTCAAGCCCAAGCGCTACGAGTCCGATACCAAGCTGTATATCCGCTATGTGGCCTCGGGCCAGTCGCTGCGGCCTCCGGGCAGTGAAGGCACGACCGTGACGTTGAACGCCCAAGAGCAGGCGATCATCAACACCGAAGTGGAATTGCTCCAAAGCTTCGATCTGGCGAGGCAAGTGGTGGAACTCGTGGGGGCAGATAAAATCCTCGGGACGACGGGCGGCAGCAACAACGTCAACGCCGCAGCGGCGCTGGTGAAGAAAGGCATCGCGCTGGAATTGCCGATCCGCGGCAGCGTAATCCCAATCACCTTCCGGCATTCCGACCCGGAAATGGCCCAGGTGATCTTGAACAAGATCATCCTCGCCTACTTCCGCAAGCACGCCGATGCGCACCAGTCCGTGGGCAACATGGGCGAATTTCTGCAGAAGGAAACCGCCCGCCTCCGTGATGAAATCGTCGTCACCGAGACCGAGTTGCGCGATATCAAGAACAAGGTTGGTGTCATCTCCATCGAAGAAGCGAAGACTGGCTACGCCGAACAACTGTCCCGGGTCCGCGAGGAACTGTTCGGCGCCGAAGCCGATTTGGCCGCGCAACAAGCCGCGCTGGGCGAACTGCCCTCCAACCCACCCGTGGTGGTCGAGCCCACCAACAATCTGGCCGCCCTGCCCGCCTCCGTGGTCAACGAATACAAGGCGCTCTTCGGCCGGCTCGATTTCTTATCGCGCCGCGAGCAGGAGCTGCTCATGCAATACACCAAGGGCAGCCGGCTGGTCCGGGAAGTCCACGACCAGATTGCGGAAATCGAGAACACCAAAAAAACCCTCGAGCTGCAGTATCCGGGATTGGCCGAATTGATCATCACCCCCGTGCCCGTGGCGGGGCTGCCCGCGAACGGTCCGACCGTGGGGGTCCAAGTGCGGGCGCTCAAATCCAAGGTCGCCGTGCTGCGCGCCCAGATGGGGCAAATCCAAGGAGAAGCGGCGAAGCTGGACGAGATGGAGCCGCGCATCATGGAACTGACCCGCAAGAAGGAGCGCCAGGAAGCCGATTTGAAATATTACGCGACCAGCCTGGAGCAATCCAAAGTTGATCGGGCGATGGGGGCCGAGGCCGCGCCGAATATCGGCATCATCGAGCCGCCCACGCCGCCGGTCAAAAAATGGCCGAAACCATTCCTGAAAAAAGTGGCCGGCTTGGCGGCGGCAGGAATCATCGGCGGGCTGGTCTTGGCTTTCTTGATCGAATTGCTGTTCGACCGCTCCGTCAAGCGCGGCGTGGACGTCGAGAACAAGCTGCACCTGCCCCTGTTCATGACCATCCCGGACATGAATCATCCCGGCCAGAAAAGTCTGATTGGAGCGGCGGCGGACCGATCGCCGCTCCAACTCAACCCCGCTCCCGGTGAATCGGTCGCCGCGGGCAAGCTGATGGAAATCGCCGGCGGCGGTGGCGAGCACCCCATCCGCAGATTTTACGAGGGGCTGCGCAACCGGCTGATTGTTCACTTTGAAGTCTGGAATCTGAAGCACAAGCCCAAGCTCGTGGCGGTGACGAGTTGCGGGCGCGGTTCGGGTGTCAGCAGCACCGCTGCCGGATTGGCCGCGTCGCTTTCCGAGACAGGCGACGGCAGCGTGTTGCTGGTGGACATGAACTGTGAACGCGGCACGGCGCAGCATTTCTTGAAGGGCCAGGCCGTGAGCGGGCTGGAAACCGCCCTCACCAGTCCCGTCAAGAGCAGCGACCTGATCCACACGAACCTCTACGCCGCGGACGACAATCCCGGGCGCGACCTGCTGCCCGAGGCCCTGCCCCGGCGGTTCGCCACACTGATGCCCAAGTTCAAGGCCAGCAACTACGATTTCATCATCTTTGACATGCCGCCGGTGAGCCAGACCAGCGTGACCCCGCGCATCGCCGGGTTCATGGACATGGTGCTGCTCGTCATCGAGGCGGAGAAGACCAACCAGGACTTGGTGAAGCGGGCGAATGCCTTGCTGGCTGAATCGAACGCCAAAGTGCGGGCCGTGCTCAACAAGACCCGCAACTACGTGCCCGCCCGGTTGCAGCAGGAATTGTTGGATGACCAATGAGGCCGGGCTGCCGGGCGCGGACGCGGCAGCAGCGGACCAGAGGCGCGGGCGCAAAGTTGCGCCCCGGATTTTATCGGGCGGGCGCGGTCGGGTTCTGCGTTGGTGCCAGGCACGCTTTCTCTTAGACGGTTTTGCGGTTACACGGAAATTTTTTGCCATCAAACTTCAGGATGAAAATCTGGATCGATCTGGATAACACGCCGCACGTGCCGTTTTTCAAGCCCGTCAAACGGGAACTCGAAAAGCGTGGCCATACGGTGACGTTGACGGCGCGGGACGCATTTCAGGTCTGCGAGCTCGCCGAAAAAATGGGGCTGACCGTAGTCAAGGTGGGCCGGCATTACGGCAAGAACCGCCTGCTGAAAGTCTGCGGTTTGCTCTGGCGCAGCCTGCAACTGCTCCCCACCGTGCTGCGCGCCAAGCCCGACCTCGCGCTCTCCCACGGCTCGCGTTCGCAAATTCTGCTCTGCAACCTCCTCCGCATCCCCACGGTGATGGTCATGGATTATGAGTTCGCGGAGACGCCATGGTTGCTCCAGCCCCGCTGGGAGATCGTCCCGCGCGTCCTGCTCCAGGCGGAACTCCAGTGCAAACATCCCGAGCGCGTCAAAGTCTATGAAGGCATCAAGGAAGATGTCTACGCGCCGGAATTCAAACCCGACCTCACGCTGGCGAAGCAACTCGCGCTCGACCCGGACAAAATCATCGTGACCGTGCGCCCGCCCGCGAACGAGGCCCACTACCACAGCAACGAGAGCGACGAGTTTTTCGTCGCGTTCATGAACCGGCTCGTGGCCGCGCCGGAAACGCAGGCCATTTTGCTGCCGCGCAACAAGGCGCAGGAGGCGCGGCTGCGGCAGGATTTCCCCGGGTGGTTTGCAGACTCGCGGGTCATTGTGCCCCGCGCGGCGGTGGACGGATTGAACCTGCTCTGGCATTCCGACCTGGTGGTCAGCGGCGGCGGAACGATGAACCGCGAGGCGGCGGCATTGGGCGTGCCGGTTTACAGCATTTTTCGCGGCAAGATCGGCGTGCTGGACCGGCAACTCCAGCAGGAGGGCCGGTTGGTCCTGATCGAGCGGCTCGCCGAGGTCCAAGACGAAATCATTCTGCAACGCCGGAAAAAATCTTCCGCCGCAATCAATGGCGCGCCCCGGCCCGCATTGGGCGGCATCGTGGACCATGTGAGTGCCATCCTGCAGTCGGAATGCGGCAAGTGATCCTTCCGGCCGGGTATTTTCAGAGTCAGCCATGAGCAAGGAAATCAAAGTCATCGTCGTCGCGGGCGCGCGCCCCAACTTCATGAAGATCGCCCCGCTGATGAAGGCGGTCGCGGCGCACAACGCGCCGCCGGGCCCTGGCGGGCCGCGCATCGCCGCCCAGTTGCTGCACACGGGACAGCATTACGACGAAGCGATGTCTGAAGTTTTTTTCCGCGATCTCGGCATCCGGCCGCCGGACATCAATCTCGAGGTCGGCTCGGGTTCGCACGCGGTGCAGACCGCGAACGTCATGACCAAATTCGAGCTCGTCTGCGAGCGGGAAAAACCGGACTGGGTGGTCGTGGTGGGCGACGTGAATTCCACCATGGCCTGCACATTGGTCTGCTCCAAGCTCGGCATCAAGGTCGCCCACGTCGAAGCGGGACTGCGCAGTTATGATCGCGGGATGCCCGAAGAGGTGAACCGCCTCGTCACGGATGCGCTTGCCGATCTGCTGCTGACACCTTCAGAAGACGCGAATGAAAACCTGCGCCGGGAAGGAATTCCGGACGATAAAATCGAGTGCGTCGGCAACATCATGATTGATGCGTTGGTGGCAAACCTGCCCCAGTCCCGGCAGCGGCCGCTATTGGCTCAGCTGGGATTGCGCGGTCAAGACTTTGTCTATGTCACACTCCACCGGCCTTCGAATGTGGATAATCAATCCAGCCTGAGTGCGATCATGGCGCATCTGCATCGGCTGGCAAAACGGTTGCCGGTGGTATTTCCCCTGCATCCGCGCACGAAAAAGATGTGTGCGCAATTCGGCATTTCCTTGGGCGATAATCCGGGGCTGCGGATCCTTGATCCCATCGGCTACCACGATTCGCTGTGCCTGACGGAAAACGCGCGGCTGGTGCTGACGGACTCCGGCGGGTTGCAGGAAGAAAGCACGTATTTCCGGACGCCATGTCTCACGCTGCGTCCGAACACGGAGCGACCGGTGACGGTGACGGTGGGCAGCAACAAGCTGACCAATATCGAGCAACTCCCAGAGGACTTGGACGCGGTGCTGGCGCGCGAAAGCCGGTTCGGTCAGATTCCGCTGCTGTGGGACGGCCACACCGCCGAGCGGATCATCGCCCGGCTGTTGCGCCAAGGTTGATGCATTGGTAACTTCTGCGGAATCAGCCTGTGCTTAAAGCCATCTTCACGCTCGACTACGAGATCCACGGCAACGGGGAGGGGTGCCCCCACGAACTGATGGTCGAGCCGACGCGGCGGATGTTGGACCTTTTCGATCAGCACGGGGCAAAGCTCACCATCCTGGCCGACGTGGCGGAAATCCTGAAGTTCCGCGAATACAAAGAAAAATTTGGGCGCGACGATTATCACTACGAAGCCATCGCCGAACAGTTACGCGATACCGTCCGACGCGGTCACGACGTGCAGCTCCATCTGCACGCTTCCTATTTCAATGCGCGGTTTGAGGGCGGGCGCTGGGTGCAGGACTGGTCGGAATATAATTTTGCAGGATTGCCGCCGGTGCGCCTGAATGAAGTCATTCGCGTGGGAAAGGATTATTTGGAAACCCTGCTCCGGCCGGTCGCGTCCGATTACGCGTGCGTGGCCTTCCGCGCGGCGAACTGGGCGATGAGCCCCTCGCGGAACGTCATCCGCGCCCTCCACGAACAGGGCATCCGCATCGAGACGTCGGTGTTCAAGCACGGGCGGCGCGAGGGAATTGTGAGTTTTGACTACGCCGCAGCGCCCAGCGAACTCGTGCCGTGGCGCGCGGCGGACGACGACATCTGCCGGCGGGACGAGGCGGGCAAATTGCTGGAGGTGCCCATCTACTGTGAGCGCCGGTGGCTCGGGGCGTTCGTCACGCCGAATCGGATTTATCGCGCCATGCAGACGCGGAAGCATCGGATTGCCCGCGCGGAAGCTCCAGACGGATCAGGCCAGTCGGACAAGAAATCCGGCCTGCAAAAAAAGTTTTCACTGCTCACCCAGCGCCACCCGTGGAAGGCAGATTTCAACCAATGCAGCGGACACCAGCTCATCGCCGCGCTGGAGCGCGCGGCGGCGCGATACGGTCAAGGCCCGACAGCGCGGCCCTTTGTGCTGATTGGACACTCGAAGATTTTCACGCGGTTCAACGAGCGCAGCCTGCGGCCGTTCCTCCGTCACGTGCAGCAGCAGCCGGAGCGATTCGGCTTCGCCAAACTTTCCGAGGCGGAGTCTTTGGCGGCGTGACGGCGCGGAAAAGATTCAAAGCATGACTCCGACCCCAAAGGTTTCCGTGGTGATCGTCAGTTGGAACGCGCGGGATTATCTCACGCAATGCCTGAGGTCGCTCACTGCGGAAGCGTGCGCGTATCCGCTGGAGATCATCGTGGTGGACAACGCCTCCGCTGACGGCTCGCCGGAACTGGTGGCGCGGGACTTTCCCGGCGTGCGGCTGATCCAGACGGGAGCGAACCTGGGTTTTGCAAAAGCCAACAACATCGGCATCCGCGCCAGCTCCGGCAAATATGTGGCGCTGATCAATTCGGACGTGCTCGTGCTGCCGGGTTGCCTGACGCGCTTGGCGGATTTTGCCGAACAGCATCCCGAAGTCGGGATGCTCGGCCCGCGCGTCATCGGCGGCGACGGGAAGTTGCAGCGTTCGTGCCGCGGTTTTCCGGGCGTGTGGAACATGTTCTGTCGGGCGGTAGCGCTGGATGCGGGGTTTCCCCGGCAGCCGATTTTTTGCGGCTATCTCTTGCAGCATTGGGCGCACGAGGAAGCCCGCGAAGTGGACATTCTCAGCGGCTGCTTCTGGCTGGTGCGGGCGGCGGCGCTGGAGCGCGTGGGCTTGCTGGACGAGGATTTTTTCATGTATGGCGAAGACATGGATTGGTGCAAACGCTTTTGGGTGGCGGGCTGGCGGTTGAGGTATTTTCCCGGCGCGGAGGCGATCCACTACGGCGGCGCGAGTTCGGCAAACGCGCCGGTACGGTTCTTCATCGAGAAGCAACGCGCGGACCTGCGTTACTGGAAAAAGCACCATGGCGTGCCGGCGCGCGGGGCGTATTTTCTGATTTCCTGCCTGTATCACCTGCTGCGGATGGTCGGCTATGCGGCGGTCGCTGGGGTTCGGCGCGGCGCGGCGACGGAAGCGCGCTTCAAGCTGCGGCGCAGTTTTCAATGTCTGCAATGGATGCTTTCGCCACGTCGCGATGTGGTGGCCGTGGGAAGTTGAGCGGCGTAACCCAAACCAAAATGCCGGACAATTCTTATGTCATCATCAGCGCCTCGCGGAACGAGGAGGCGTATGTGGAGGGGTTGATTGATTGCATCGCCGCGCAGACCATTCCGCCGTTGCGGTGGGTCATCGTGGACGACGGTTCGACGGACGCGACGTATGCGAAAAGTCTGCGGCGGGCGGCGGCGCTGGATTGGTTGCAGGTGGTCAAGATGCCGGGAGGGCGTCCCCGCAGTTTTGCCTCGCAGGTTTATGCGGCGCAGCACGGGGCGGAGGTGGTGCGGGGATTGGATTTTGCGTTCATCGGGTTTCTGGATGCGGACATCCGGGTGCAGCCGGACTATTACGAGCAGTTGCTGGCGCGATTTCACGCCGACCCGAAGCTTGGTTTGGCGGGGGGCATCGTGGTGGATCAATACGCCGGGCGCGTGGAGGACATCCGCAAAGGCAGCGAGGATTTCCATGTGGCGGGCGGGGTGCAGTTTTTCCGGCGCGAATGTTTCGAGCGGATCGGCGGTTACGTTGCCATCCAAGGCGGCGGGCAGGACACCATCGCGGACATCATGACGTTGATGCACGGGTGGACGTTGCGGGCGTTCCCGGAATTGCCGGCGGTGCACCTGCGGCCTGAGGGGTTCGACCGGGACAATGCGTTTCAGCGTGGCCTGAAATGGGGGCGGAAGTTTTATCTGATCGGCTATCATCCGCTGTATTATTTTTTCCAGAGCGTGCGCCGCAGTTTCCGGCGGCCGTTTTTGATCAGCGGCTTGTGCCAGTTGTGGGGTTATGCGGTGGCGTGCGCGCGCCGCGAGCGCCGGCCGGTCTCGGTGGAGTTCGTGCAGTTTCTGCGGCGGCTGCAATTGCGCCGGCTGCGGAAAGTCTGTCTGCGGTTTTGAAGGCGGTGCGGGGAGTCGGCAATGGGCCACGTAATTTCCAATAGCAGCAATGTCTCCGTCCTGGGATTGATCATTCTGGTGGTGATGTGCGCGTTGACGCTCCGCCTGAAGCGGGAGCACGCGATTTTTCCGCTGCTCTTCACGACCTGCTATATCCCGCTGGGGCAGCAGTTCGTGATCGCGGGGCTGAATCTGCAGTTTTTTCGGGTGCTGCTGTTTGTGGGGTTTTGCCGGGTCTGGGCGCGCGGGGAGAGCCGGCAATTCCGGCTCACGAAGCTGGACAAGTGGTTCATCGTCTGGGCGGCAGCTACGGTGGTGATGGGGACGCTGGCCGATGTTTCCATGGACCGGTTCGTGAACCGGGCGGGCACCACGCTTAATGCGGCGGTGGTGTATTATCTGGTGCGGTGCTGGCTGCGGAATCTGGACGAGATCTGGGGCACGGTGCGGTTTCTCTGCTTGATGATCCTGCCGCTGGCGGCTTCGATGATTCTGGAGAAGATCACGGGGCGGAACTACTTCTCGGTGTTCGGCGGCGTGCCGGAGTTCACGGGTATCCGGGAAGGCAAGCTGCGCTGTCAGGGAGCGTTCCGGCATCCGATTCTGGCCGGGACTTATGGCGTGACGTGCTTTCCGTTGTTCGTCGGGTTGTGGTTTTTGGCGGGGAAAAAGAAATGGCCGGTCGTGGCGGGAATCATCGGTTCGCTGGTGGTGACGGTGGCCGCCGGGTCCAGTGGGGCTTTGCTGGCGCTGGTCTGCGGCATCCTCGGTTTTGCGGCCTGGCGCTATCGCGGACGGCTTCATTGGTTTCGCCGGGGAGTGGTCGTGGCGCTGATCGTGTTGCATCTGGCGATGAAGGCGCCGGTGTGGTTTTTGATCGGGCGGTTGAGCGAAATTGTCGGCGGAACCGGGTGGTATCGGTCCTACATCATCGACCAGGCGATCACCCATCTGAACGAATGGTGGCTGGTCGGTTCGACCTACACGAAGCATTGGGCGCCAGCGGGCGAGGTGGTGGCGGGCGATCCGAACAACATGGACATCATCAACAATTATGTGGCGGAGGGGTTGGGCGGTGGCTTCCTCAAGCTGGGTGCGTTCATCGCCATGATTGTGCTGGGTTTCAAGGTGGTGGGCCACTGGGCGGGCAAGCCGGAAAGCGCGGTGCCGTTGCCGTGGCGGGTGTTCATCTGGGGTTTGGGGGTTTGCCTGTTGACGCATTGCATTTCGTTTTTTTCCGTGTCCTATTTTGATCAGATCGTCGTCATGTGGTATTGGCTGTTGGCGGTTTTTTCGACGTTGAGTATCTCGCGCAATGTCGTGATTTTTCCCAGGGCTGAATCGGTCGGGCGGGGGTGATGGTTCATTCTTTTTTGGTGGGCCAGCGACCCGGGTAGCCCAACTAAATTGCGGTAAATCCGCCTTTAACCGCCCTGTAGAACGCGTAATAGTGAGGCAGGCATATTTGTTGCTGACAGTAGCAAAATGGCGTGTTTAGCTGAAATAGACGATATTTCAGGGTGCTGATAACGAAAAACAGGACAACCGCGCTTGGTTTGGGGCGGTGTGCGTCAACCAGTTGATGTTTTATGAAAACGAAGAGACCAAAATTTGATTTGCGGAGATTGCCCGGCTTGGGGGCGCTGGTTTGCTTGTTGGGAGTTTGCGCGCCGGCCCGCGCCACGGTGTGGTATTTGGACAACGCCGCTACGGGGGCCAACACCGGCACCTCTTGGGCGAACGCTTGGTCGTCTCCGGCTTCCGTGGTTTGGGGCGGCAGCGGGGTTCGGGCGGGCGACACGCTTTACATCTCCGGCGGCACTTCGTCCAAAACTTATATCGGCAAGCTGAGCGTGGGGGCATCCGGGAGCGGCCCCAGCGCCCGCATCACGGTTCGCATCGGTCAGGATGCGGGACACAACGGGCTGGCGATTTTCACGGGCGGCATTGGGGCGAATAGCACCAGCTACGTCACGGTGGACGGGGAGGTGGCCGGGGCGCGGCGGCTTCGTGCTGTCGGCGGGGCCACGGCGGAGAGCGCGAACCACTTTGTGTTCCGGTATCTGGAAGCGGAAACGGCGGCGATCGGCATCGCGGCGCGCTACGGCGTGGGCGGGGTGATTGATAGTTGTTATGTCCGGGACGTGACCGAGGAAGTCGGCATCGGGCTGGCTGCGCGCAATACCGGAGTTGCGGCCTACGATCAGACGTTGATCACAAACACCATTATCTGCCTGAACCGCCTTGGGACCGGTAGCGGCAATGGTCCGGATGGCATCCAAGGCTGTCGGGGGCTGACAGTGGATCGCTGCACGTTTTCCAACGTCGTCGGCACCGTCACCGGGGCGCAGCACCAAGATTACATCCAGATGCAGGCGAATTACATCAAGGTGCGGAACAGTCGGTTCATTGGCAGCGCGGATTCATGCATCGACTACGACACATTCAACGGCCAGCCGGAGAATCATCAGATCTACAATAATACCTTCATCCTCATCCGCGGCTCGGGCATCCGTTACTACAATTCCGGCGGTGAGCCCTTCACGTCCGTGAACAACGTGCTGATCGCCAACAACACCATCGTGGATCACACCTCCGGCCATCAATGGGGCATTTCATTCCAGTTCTTCACCGGTGCGAATCCCAGCGTGAGCAACACGCGGATCCAGAACAACCTGTTTTACAACCACACGACCCAGCCCATCCACATTGAAGCCTCCACCGCGGCCACGGCGGCGGATTGGAACGTGGACTACAACCTCGCCAACGGCGGCGTCACGACGCTCTTAGTGGGCGGGGTCAACTACACCCAAGCCCACCCCTTCACCAGCGCGCCAGCCTTTGCGCAATACACCGCCGGTAGCGAGGGCAGCTATCTGCGGCTGGCCGCCGGCGATGTGGCCGCCAAGGACAAAGGCGTCAATCTGGCTGCGGATTTTCTTACGGATGCGGAAAGCTATGCCCGGGGCCAGGGAGCGGGTTGGGACATCGGCGCATATGAAATCGGCTCCGGCAACGCCGCAGTGACGGTGCTCTCGTATGAGGTCACGGTCGGGGTGACCAACGGCACTGCCGGCACGAACTCCGGCGGGTATATCAATTTGATCCGGCGCTGACAAAAGCTCCCTCTTGCGGGTTGTGGGGCGGTCAGCGGCGCAAGTTTTTTGATTTCGAACTTCGTCGTTCATTCGTCCTTCGGCCTTCGGCCTTCATCATTTTCCCAGACCTTATGGGGTCAACCTTGGAATCCGGTTTGAATTGGTCTTTGATCGCCGCGGTCAACAACGACGCGATCTGGCAGAGCTGCGTGCTGCGCTCGCCGGACATCGCGACCGCCCGGGCCGTGATCGCCCAACGCGGTTTTGCCAGCGCGGCGACCGCCTACAACGCCGGCATCACCGCGGCGGATTCCGACCTGCTGGTGCTGGCGCATCAAGATGTTTATTTTCCCGCCGGCTGGGTGGCCGCGCTCCGGGCAACCGTCGCCTGGCTGGACGCTCACGATCCGAACTGGGGCGTGTTGGGGCTTTGGGGAATCACTCCTTCAGGCGCGGGTGCTGGTTTTGTTTATTGCGGGGCTACGCGGCAGATTTTGGGCGGGCCGTTTGCGGGCGTCGCGGAAGTGACCACGTTGGATGAGGTGGTCTTGATCCTGCGGAAATCCTCCGGGCTGCGGTTCGATGAGCAGTTGGATCACTTTCACATGTATGGCGCCGACATCTGTTTGCAGGCGCAGGAGCGCGGGATGAAGTGCTACTCCATCCCCGCCCTAGCCGTTCACAACACCAATGGCTACAACCTGCTGCCGGCGGAATTTTGGAAAGCCTATGGCTATATGCGCCGCAAATGGGCGGCACAATTGCCAGTCGTCACCTCCTGCACCACCATCACCAAATGGGGTTGGCCGATGCTCCGGTGGAATCTGGCGCGGATGAAAAACCTGATCCTGCGGCGGCATCACCCAGGCCAGCGCGTGTCCGACCCGGCGATCTTGCATCAGGAACTGCTGGCTTCCGGGCGCCTGCCCGCCGCCCCCACATCTGAACCGGCCCGATGACCCTCAGCGAAAAAGATTTTTCCGCGCCCGATCCGGTCTGGCGGCGGACGGCCAACGTGAGCCGGGCGTTCTTCGCCCACTGCCTTGCCGAAGCGCGCAGTCGGAGTGCGGCCCGCGATTTTGATGTCGCGTTGCAGTGGTGTTCGGTCGCGGCTTGGGCCGCTTCCGGCAAAGGCTGGTTCGGCGAGCTCAGCTCCGCCGAATTGGAAGCCGAACTCCTCCACGCGGCGCAACAACTACCCGTGCCCAGCCGGAAGTCCGCTGCTGCCGGGCGGCCCCGCTGGCTGCACGTGATGTCCGAGGCCTACGCGACCTTGGGTCACACCAACCTGTGCCGCCGCTGGATCCAATTTGACCCGACGGTGACGCACGATGTCCTGTTGCTCAACCAGCGCAGCGAGACCCCGGCCAATCTGGAAGCCGCCGTTCAGCAAGCCGGCGGTCGTTGCGTGGTGCTTGATGCCGCCGCGCCACCCATGGAGCGGGCGGCGGCGCTCCGGCAATACGCCTGGGAAAATGCCGACGTCGTGGTGCTGCACACGCATCCGGACGAAGTGGCGGCGACCGTGGCGTTCGGCGTCGCGGGCGGGCCGCCGGTGGTGTTCATGAACCACGCGGACCATGTGTTCTGGGTCGGCTGCAGCGTCGCGGATCTGGTGCTGGAGATCCGGATGTCCGGTCATTTATGGACGAAGCAACATCGCGGCGTGGCGGGTTCCGAGATTTTGCCCATCCCGCTGGTCGCAGCGGGTGGCCACGCGCCGGATCTGCCGGAACGCAAAGCCTTGCGGCGCTCGCTGGGAATCCCAGATGAAGCCGTTGTGTTGCTGACCGTCGGGTCGCCGGCGAAATATGCGCCGATGCCGGGCTTGGATTTTGTGGCGGCCGCCCGGGAAATTTTGCAGGCGAATCCGGGGACGTATCTGGTGGCTGTCGGCCCCCGCGACATCGGCGATTGGGCGGCGGCCAAGCTGGCGACCAACGGCCGGGTGCTGGCCGTGGGCTATCAGCGGGAGACGACGCGGTTTTGCAATGCGGCGGATCTCTACATAGAAGGATTTCCGCTCGGCTCATTGACAGCTTTATTAGAGGCGGGCGAGGCGGGGCTGCCGTGCGTGTTGGCGCCCGGAGTGCCGCCGTTCATCTGCGACAGTCTCTCGCTGGCTGCGTGTCCGCAGGGGACGGATGTGCCGGACTACGTTCAAAAAGTGACGGGGCTGATCCGCGCCGCGGCGGCCCGTGCTGCCAGCGGGCGGGAGTTACAACAGACCATCCGGTCCCAGCATTGCGGCGCCGGCTGGCTGGCCCGGTTGGAGGAGATCAAGCGGCTGATTCCGGTCCGGCATCAGGTCTCCCCGGATTTCAAACCGTTTGGCGTTGTGCCCGGGATGTGCGATTGGTTCCTGAAGTGTCTTGCTTCCAAGTCCGCGCCGCCCACAGTGAGCGCGCTCGCGGAGCGGTTGTTTGCGGAAGCTTGGCGGCGCACCGGCGTGAACCCGCAAGTCACTCTGGCGCTATGGACGGAACTTTATAGGCTCGCCGGAGAACAAAATGAAAGCTCCGGCGCGGCGGCAGCCCAGATGCTGGAGCAACTGAACCAGCGGATCAAAGGCTGCGGCGAAAGCAATCGGACGCTCGATGCCATCCGGGATGCCATCCGTCAGGGTCGGAACGCGACGGCGCGGCGGTTGCTCTATCGCCGGCTGGCGGCGCACCCGGGCTGTCTCTTGGAGGCGACGTGGTTGCGGCCCTTGGCCAAGGCGCACTTGGGGGCGGCTTGGAGTCGCCGGTTGAAGGGCGGTTTTCGGTCGCGGGCGGTGGTGTTGTGAGCCGGCCGGATTTCCAAAAAAGGCGTTGCTTAGAGCCGTTTTAATGTGAATAATAGAGGGGTATTATGCGGGAGTTTTTTCAACACCCATTGGCGGCCGTTGACCCCGGGGTCACGGTCGGCAAGGGCACGCGGATTTGGGCGTTCGCCCACCTCGTCACCGGGGCGGTCGTTGGCGTGGATTGCAACATCTGCGATCACACCTTCATCGAGGGCGGCGTGCGCGTGGGCGACCGCGTGACGGTCAAGTGCGGGGTGTATCTCTGGGACGGGCTGCGGCTGGAAAACGACGTCTTTATCGGGCCGGGCGCGGCGTTTACCAATGATTGCCGTCCCCGCAGCCGGAAGGTGCCTCCGGTGTTTCCCCAAACCGTGCTGCAGGAGGGCTGCACCGTCGGCGCGAACAGCACGATTTTACCCGGTTTGACCATCGGCAAATGGGCGATGGTCGGCGCCGGGGCGGTGGTTACGCGTAATGTGCCGGATTATGCCCTTGTGCGCGGCAACCCGGCGCGGCTCGTGGGTTGGGTATGCCGTTGCGGCGAAAAATTGAAACCCGCTGCCGGTGGGCGGCTGATTTGCGAATGCGGACGTGCTTTCGAGGTCGGCGCGGCCGATAAAATCGGGGAAATCAAGTGAACTATTTTGCGGTGGCGGCAAGGCGCAAACCGCAAGCCAACTATTTTTGACGATGAGGGTTTTAAGGTATTTTCTGCTGGCAGGCTTTTTCCTGGCGCCGGTGGTCGGGGCTTTCGGGCAATTAACCACCAACACCATCACGTTCGGCTACACCAACCGCGCCGCGTTGCTGGCCGACGGCTGGAATTTCAAGGCGCGCACGGTGCTGGGCGTGGCGCGTGACACTGAAACCACCAACGGGGTCACCCCGCCCGATGCCTCCTACAATCAAACCAATCATCCCGGCGTCCTGCGGATTCCGGCCAGTCCGGGCGACCTGTATCAGAATCTCAACACCTCGAGCAATACCCTGTTCCGCAATCTGGCCTCGAACTGGGTCAGCCTGCGGCTGAAAGCCGCGTTCACTCCCACGCAGAACGTCCAGCAACTCGCGTTCGGAGCCTATCAGGATGATGACAATTATGTGGGGGTGAATCACAGCTATAACAGCATCGAGCGGGTGCTGCTGGTCAGCGAACTCGGCAGCCGTCCCATAGTGGCCAACCTCGTTCCCGTCACCGCCACCAATACATACCTGGGATTGGACCGCGACCTGAACACTGGGAATGTCACCGGATTATATTCGCTCGACGGGACGAACTGGGTGAGCATCGGGCAGACGTGGCAGGCGCTAATCAGTCCCCGCCTCGCCATATTTGCGAGCGATTCCTCCGGCAGTTATCTCAACGTGGATCTGGAGTGGCTGCAGATCATCACCCAAAATACGCCTCCGGCCCCGCAGTTCGTGATCCAGCCCCAGCAACTCGTCTTTAACGCCGTCGCCGGCCAACCGTTGACCAACCTTCAGGATGTCCACGTCGTCGTCCGCAGCCAGGATGCCGCCGTCAATTGGTCCGCCTCCAGCAACGCCACCTGGCTCTACTTCCTCGATGCCACGGGTGACACGCCGGGCACCTGTCGTGTCGGCGCCAATCCCGCAGGCCTCGCTGCCGGACGTTATCAGGCCGCGCTCCAGTTAAGCAGCCCGGGCATCACTTCGGCGGTGGTGAATGTGACCCTCATCGTCAACCCCGCCGCGCGGGCGGGGGTCGCCACCTGGAAAGGCGCCAAACGCGGGGCCATGACCGTCTCGACCGATGACACCTACTTCAATTGCTATTCCCAACTCTACACCAACGGCCAGCGCGGCTCATTCCTGCTGGATAACCGCACGGCTATTCCCGCCCTGGCCACGGAAGCCTACTACAACGGCATGGAACTGGGCTCACACACGGTGGATCACCGCTGTTACGAATTGAACGAAGCCAACCTCCGCTACCAGCTCGAGACCAACATTGCCAGGATCGTCGCCGCCACTCCGGCGACGCAGACCGAGATCATCTCCTTCGCCTTCCCGTGCGGCTTCAGCACCATCAACGAGCAGGTGGTCGCCGCAGAATATTTTCTGGCTTCCCGCGGCTACAACATCAACCAGCTCGAAGCCGCCTCCCCGCAGAACTTTGCCTACCTGAAAGGCTTTAATTCCCGCGAGCACCCTCCCTTCCCGCCCGCCAACCTAAAGACCGTCGTGGACGCCGCCATCGCGCAGGGCAAGTGGTTCAATCTCGTCCTCCACGCCTACACCAACGAAGACGGGGCCATTGATTACTCCGTCGGCAAGGACATCTGGGTGGATACCTTGGGCACCGTGACCAAATACATCATGCTGCGCGACCGCACCATGATTTCGAACTACGTCGAGACCGCCAGTCAGATCAGCTTCAACGTCTCCCGTCTCCCGCTGCACGCCACCAGCAAGCGCAACTTCGAATCCGCCGTCACTTCCGCCGACGGGTTGACCCTCCAGGTGGATGTCACCGGAGTGCCGTCCGTCTTCGGCGTGCTGACCAACGGCGTCGCCGCGCCCTACACCAACCGCCTCGTCAGCGGCCGCACCGTGGTGTTATTCGATATGCCCGTGACCACGAACGCGCAGTCGGTGCGGGTCGCCATCGCCACCAACTTTGCGCCGGTGCTGCCGCCGGCAACCAACCGCGTGGTCAACGAACTTACAACCTTGACCGTGACGAACAGCGCGACCGACAGCGGCGTGCCATATGAGACCCTTTTCTACACGCTGGTGAATCCGCCCGCCGGCGCGAGCATAGATACCAATGGCGTGATCTCTTGGACTCCCGCCGAAGATCAAGGCCCGGGCACAAATGTGTTCACCACCATCGTGACGGATGACGGCGTGCCGCCCCTGGCCGCCACGAACAGCTTCACGGTGACGGTGAACGAATGGAACATCGCACCGATGCTCCCGGGACAAGCGGACCGCGCGGTGTATGATTTGAGCCCGGTGCTGGTCACCAACACCGCCGCCGACGCCGACGTGCCGGCGAACCCGCTGACTTACACGTTGGTTGACGCTCCGGTCGGGGCGAGCATCGATGCGGCGGGCATCATCACCTGGACGCCCGTCGCTGGAGTCACGCCGCGCACGAACATCTTCCAAACCATCGTCTCCGACACCAGCCCGGCGGCGGTCAACGCGACCAGCTTTAGTGCGACGAATCGCTTCACCATCGTCGTGGCGACGAACAGCCCGCCGGTGCTGCCCGCCAGCACCAATCTGACCATCAGTGAAATGGTGCTGTTCCACCTCACGAACACCGCCACCGATTTGGACATTGCCGCAGGTTGGCCGTTGATCAACTTGCGCACCACCAACACCATCGACTTCACCTATCCGGACCGCACCGCATTGCTGGCCGATGGCTGGAGCTTCATCGCGACCAACCCCAACAACACGCCGCGCGACACCGAGATCACCGACACGAATCTCGGCGCCGTGGTCTCCTACGATCAGACCGCCCGCCCCGGCGTGCTGCGGATTCCCTGCGAATTAGGCGACCAATATGTCGGGCAGAATACCTCGCGGAACGCCCTGTTCCGCAGCCTGCCGGCCGACTGGTTGAGCCTGCAGGTGGAATTCACTTTCGCCCCGACCGCGAACACGCACCAAGCCCATTTCGGCTTGTATCAAAACGACAACAACTATTTGCAGCTCGGGCTGTTGTTCAACTCCGGCTTGGGCGGTAAGCGGGCCGCCCTCACCTCCGAGATCAATGGCGTCTTCACCATCATCTCCAACACCCCTACCACGACCACCAACATCTGGATGCGCTTCGAGCGGGATCCGGCCACAAGCGTCGTGGCCGGATCATATTCCGAGGACGGCACGAACTGGGTGGCGCTTGGCACTGCCAGCCCCGCCTTCACCAATCCCCGCATGGAAATCTGGACCGGCGGGGCCGCCACACCTTACGCCGGCAAACCCAATCTCGATCTCCGCCGGGTCGTCACCGTGCAGGCCAACACCTCCGCCCTCACCTACACGCTGGTGAACCCGCCGGCGGGTGCGACCATTGACACCAATGGCGTGATCTCTTGGACCCCCGCCGAGAACCAAGGCCCGGGCACCAACACGCTGACCACCATCGTGGCCGACCACGGCCTCCCGCCCCTGTTCGCCACCAACTCCTACACCGTGGTCGTCAGCGAAGTGAACACCGGCCCCGCCCTCGCCACCAACGCGGATCTGATCGTCCTCGAAAACACCACCTTCACGCGCACCAACACCGCCACCGACCCCGACTTCCCGACCAACACGCTGCAGTTCAGCTTGGGGGCCGGCGCGCCCGCAGGGCTGACGCTGGCGTCAAACACCGGCGTCTTGACTTGGACCCCCTCCTCCGCGCAGGCGCGGTCCAACTATCCTGTGACCGTGATCGTGACCGACAACGGCGTACCACCCCGCAGCGACACCAACACTTTCGTCGTGACCGTCGGTGCCACCAACTTTGCGCCGGTGCTGCCGCCGGCAACCAACCGCGTGGTCAACGAAC
>JAFMIX010000163.1 GCA_017853785.1 Verrucomicrobiales bacterium | reverse complement strand
CGTTCGTGCGTTTCTCGCACACGGTCTTCGCGCTGCCGTTCGCGCTGGCGGCGATGCTGGTCGCGGCGCGGGACAATCGCGGCTGGCCGGGGTGGCGCGCGTTCGGGCTGATTCTTGCCGCGATGGTCTGTGCCCGGACTTGCGCGATGGCGTTCAACCGCATCGTGGACCGCAAGTTCGACGCGCTCAACCCGCGCACAGCGAACCGCCATCTGCCCGCCGGGACGATCGCGCTGGCGAGCGCGGTGTTGTTGTGCGTGTTGTCTGGCGCGGGGCTGCTGGCGGCCAGTTGGTTTTTGAACCCGCTGTGCTTCTGGCTCTCGCCCGTCGCACTCGTGGTCATCTGTTTTTATTCGCTGACGAAGCGGTTCACGGATTACACGCACGTTTTCCTCGGCCTCGCCCTCGCGCTCGCGCCGGTCGGGGCGTGGCTGGCGGTGAAGGGCGCGGAAGTTTCGGGTTTGGAGATTGCGCAGATGGCCGTGCTCGCGTTCGCCGTGGTGCTGTGGCTGGTGGGCTTTGACATCATCTACGCGCTGCAGGATTACGAGTTCGACAAGTCGCACGGGCTGCATTCGCTCGTCGTGGCGTGGGGGCCGAAGAATGCCTTGGGCGCGGCGTTTCTCGCGCATCTGGTCATGTGCGGACTGCTGTTCGGCTTCGGGGTGCTGTGCGGTTTCCGCCTGGCCTATCTGATTGGCTGGATGCTCATCGCGGGGTGTCTGGTGCTGGAACACTGGATCGCGCGGCGGCGCAGCTTGAACTGGATCAACGTGGCGTTCTTCCGGCTCAACGCGGTGGTAAGCGTGATTTTTCTCGTGGTGGTGGCGGCGGAGGTGATCTTCAAGGGCGGGTTCAGACTGCGCTGATCCACGCCGATTTCAAGGCGCGGTGACCACCACGCGGAAGAAGCACGCCGGGCCGTTCGTCGGGGGAAGCGTGATGACGCGGTTGGTCGGGGTGGCCGCCGCCGGGAGGTTCTGGTAGGGCAGCCACGCGCCGAGGGTGAGATTGGTGCGCGATTCGACGGCGTAGCTCACGCCGGCCTCGGCGGTGAATCCAAAGATGGCGTTCGGCGTGGCCAAGGTGAGTTGCAGCACGGGCGCGATCGGTGGCGTGTAGTTGTTTGCGGTGCCGGGCGTGAAGGGGGCGGCAAACCAGTTGGTCGGGTCGTTGCCGTAGGCGGCGGCGCCGCGGCGTTGCAGCGACGACCCCGCACCATCCGCCGCGACGGGCCACGGCAGGCGGTCGCCGTAGCGGACTTCATCCACGGTGAGATACGGCACCGAACCATCGAGGTTCGGGTTGTCGGGCCGCTGTAATTCCAACCGCTCGCCATCGTTCTGCAGGATGCCGGTGAACGGCCCCCAAATCGGCACGCTGTTGGAGATGTTATATTTGGCGCGGAACGCGGCGGGGTCGGTCGCCACGATCAGGGCGCGAGCGCCGGCTGCCAGCGTCTGGCCGGGCGGGAAGGTGAAGCCGAGGCCGTTGATGCGCCAGAGATTCGTGGCGTGCGCGGGGTCGTACAAGGCCACGGTGGCGTTGGTCACACTCTGGATTTCGATGAACTCATCGTCGTTCGTGAGCGGGTGGTAATGGATTTCCGTGAAGACCACGGGGCCGATGCGCGGGCCGGAGTTGTTCGTCCAAAACGTGAGGGTGAGTTGCGGGGGAAAATGTTCTTCGCCCACGCTGTTCACGTAGCGACCGAAGGAGACGCCGTTGGCAGCCGCGCCGTAATTCACGCTGTGCGCGTAGCCGGTGAGGTTCGTGCCGGCGGGGTTGCCGCTGAAGACGCACGCGGTCTCGCCGGTGGAACTGAAGTTGAAGCCGAGGCCGCCGGGATTAAAATCATTTTCGGTGAAGCAGCGGAACGCTCCCGGGCCGATGGTGGTGCCGTTTGGGATGCGGAATTTGAAGGGCAGATTCGAGTCGTCGGTGAGGAACCAGCCGCCGAGGTCCACGCTGGTGGCGGTGGGATTGTAGAGTTCGATGGAGTCGAGCTGCGGCAGGTCGGTGTGCGTGAGGAGTTCGTTGATGACGATGGGGGCGATGGGAGCCGTCGGGTCGTCGGCGCGCGGGGAACCGCCAGGATTGGCGCTGGCCCGCCAGAGGCGGCTGTCGCTCGGGGCGGCGCCGCCGCCGGGATTGATCGGCACGAGCGAGAAACCATAACCGTCCGGCGCGGCAGTCCACGGGGAATTGTCGTCGTAGGTGAGCGCGAGGATTTCCACGCCGAGCGCGGTGCTGAGGGCGATTTTCTCCCCGGCGTTGTCGAGCTTGCCGGAGTAGAGGCCATCCAGGCCCACGCCGGGGTAGCGGGCGGCGAAGTTGTTGGTGTTGCGGCCGAGCACGATGAACGCGCCGGGCGCGACCTGCGTTCCGTTTGTGAAGGTGAAGGTGATGCCGGCGCTGAAGGTGCAGCCGCCGAGGTCAATGTTGTTGGTGCCGGTGTTCTTGAGTTCGAGGAATTCAAATTCGTCGCCGCTGGTCGCGCCGGAAGGCAGCGGGTTGTACATGAGCTCGGTGAAGCGCAGGCCGCTGAAATCCTGGGCGGGATAAAACGTGGCTTCGGCGAGCGGACTCCAGTTCGTGCCGTTCTTCACGCGGGCGCGGACGAGCATGCTGGTGTTGATGGGGATGGGCAGGCCGTAGTTCAACGCGGCGGGATTGAGCGCGCCGCCGACCTGACGGGGGTCGGAACCGTCGAGCGTGTAGAAGATCGCGCCGGCGGCATTGGTGTGGGTCAGGGTGAGCGTGTAACCCACGGGCACCTGGCCGCCATCCTGCGCGAGCGCGGGCGCGGCCAAAGCCGGAAAATAGCCGGCAGTGCGAAGCTGGTCGAGGACGACGTCGGTGCGAAAAGGAAAATAGTTGGTGAGCTTCGTGTTGACGGCGGCGACCCAGTCGTCGCGGGTGAAGGGCGAGTAGCGTCGGGCGTCGCCCCAGCGGGCGGACTCGCCGACGATGGCGCGGTCGAGTTCCGCGACACAGGCTAGAAACCGGGCGGTGGTATGGGTGCGGGTGAGGGCGCCGTTGCCGAAGAAATGTTTCTGGATGCGGTCGGCGAAGAGTTGGCGGAACTCGGCATTGGACAGGAGTTGCGACCAGAGGTATTGGGGGTTGCAGCGATCGAAACCGGCATCGCCGACGTCGGTGGTCTGCACGCGGTTGGCGGCGAGGTTTAGGAGAGTACCCTCCGCATCGTGCGAGATGAAGCGAAACCCGTGGGTGTTGCTGGCACGGTTACGGAGGGTGACGAAATTTTTCGGGGTGGTCGGGTTGGGCCAAGGAGCGAGCGGGCCGTCGTCGTTGCCGCCCCAGAAGGTGAGGAGCATGTAGTCCACGAGATTGACGACATCGAGGAGGTTGGTGTAGGCGGGGTTCACGGTGCCGTCGGGATTGCGGCCCTGCATCTGGAAATAGGCGGCGGTGCTGATGGCCGGGCTGCTGGCGGCGAGCCAGAGTTGCTGCCATGCGGCATCGTTGCCGTCGGCGGGAACGACATTGAAGAACTGGGTGGATTCGGGCTTCAGCACATCGTAGTCGGACGGCGTGCCGCCGAAGTAGGCCGCGCCGTAGTTGGCCTCGACCCGTTCGCAGCTTTCGTAGAGGCCCCAGTATTGGCCGTTGATGTAGAAGTGATACCAGTCGCCACGCTCGCCGGGCTGGCCCATGGCGAGCGCGGTGTCGCGGATGAAGGAGTCGTTCACAAAGATGGCATCGGCCCAGTCCTCGCCCCAAGTCCAGGAGCCGTGTTGCACGGTGCGGAGGTCGAAGCGGTCGGAGGTGTCCGGGCCGGTGGGGCCGAAGAAAGGGAACTTGAGCTTGGAAGCGCCGTAGTCATCGCGGCAGATGAAATGGAAGCCGTGTTTGCGATTATACGGGTCGCGGCTGTCGCCGCCGCGGATGCGTGCGCCGGCGTTGACTTGGAAGCCGGATTGGCCGGAGGGATAGAGCAATTCGACCGAGGCGGCGCGTTCCCAATTCGTGCCGCTCATTTCGGCGTTGGCGTAGATGCCATTGGTGGCGTCAAAGAGGTCGGGGAGCGCCATGACGACGGAGACGCTGGGGATGGCGCGCATGTCGTTCGAGATGGTGGTGCTCCAAGGCAGCACGTCCACGATCCTGGAGTCCATGCCGTAGTCGTAAACGTACTTCGGGAGCCAGTTGGTAGGCCAGCCGGGTGGCGGGACGTCATCGGCGGATTGGTGCAGCACGTCTCCGATGAAGAGGTAGGTGCGGGTTTCGGTCACGGTCGGGAGGTGGCCGGTTTTCTGCCCGTAGGCGCGGATGACCGTGGTGCCGGTGATGGGAATGGGTGCGGTGTAGGTGTAGCCGTTGGAGGGGCTGGGCGCGGAGCCGTTGGTGGTATAGCGGATGGTCACATCGGGCGTGGCGCTGGTGATGGCAAGGGGGAAATTGGAGTTGTAGAAGCCGCGGCTGTGGCTGAACTGGAGGTTGGCGACGAACGCGGCGCTGGCCTCGGGATTCGCGCTGCCGGGCGTGGCGGGGGAGAGGAAGCCGTTCGTGCCGGCGACGGTCGCGAGGCCGTAGCTCACGTCCTGGCGTTGCTTCGGATATCCGGGCGCGAACGCAGACTCAATCGTCAGCCCGTCCGGGCGCACGAGCGCGAGGTAGCCGCCATCGGAGCCGAGGCGGAAGTTTGTGTGCAACCGCTGGCCGGACACGCGGCGGTTTTTCTCGGAGGCGAAGATGACGAGGTATTGGCCGGCGGCGAGGTTGGTGGCGGGGAACTGCCATTTGCCGAGCGCCGCGCTGCTGTCCGTGAGAAACCAGCCGGTGAGGGCCACGTTGGTGGCCGATATGTTTTTCAGCTCGATCCAGTCGGAGAAATCGCCGTCCTCATCGGCGAGCGTGCTATGGTTGGCCGCCATGAATTCATTGATGATCACGGCGGCGGCGCGGGCCTGGGAGGCGACCAGCAGACCTCCCCCCAAGGTCACCAGCAGCAGAAATATTCCTGAGGACCGGCGCAATAAAAGAGTCATATGGACCTGCTTAAGATGACGGTTTTTGCCGCAAACGCAAGGTTCAAGCCCCCGGGTAGAATCAGTTTGGCCTTCCCGGGTAAAACCTGCTTTACTCTCGCCCGATGAATTTTTTCGTCCAACGCAGCGAACTGCGCGACCTCTACGACAAGGTCGCCGCCGGCGAACGCATTTCCGAAGCCGACGCGCTGCGGTTGTTTGAATCCAAGGACCTCAACGCCCTCGGCGCCATCGCTGATCTCGCGCGGCAGAAGAAGGTCGGCAA
>JAFMIX010000162.1 GCA_017853785.1 Verrucomicrobiales bacterium | reverse complement strand
GCGACGCGGCGAACAGCCCGTGGCATTCGTGGTCGCCGGCGAAGGAGTGGCACTTGATGAAAAAGTGATCGGCCAATTCGTGCGGGACCGGCTGGCGGACTACAAGGTGCCGCGCAAATTCATTTTCCTGCCCGCCCTGCCCCGCAACGCCACGGGCAAGATTCTCAAGACAGAATTACGCCGAGGCTTGGCGGATAAAACGGGTGGATAATTTCTGTTTGGCAAGTGCAAATTGTTTTTGGCGAGACAAAATTTTCCCAACAAATCCGCTGATTTTTCTTTGCATGCGCCGATTTAGTTCATATTTAACAGGGGTCTGACAGCAGTTAAACAAACAAAACACAATAGAATCAATATGGCAAAAGCACTCTCCAAATCACAAATCGCCGCCGAAATCGCCGCCAAGAGCGGCCTCACCAAGAAAGCCGCAACCGAAATCCTCGCGTTCATCGCGGAACTCGCTTACAAGAATGCGAAGAACACCTTCACGCTGCCCGGCCTCGGCAAGCTCGTGTTGGTCAATCGCAAGGCCCGCCTCGGCCGCAACCCCGCGACTGGCGAAACCATCCAGATCAAGGCCAAGCGCGTCGTGAAGTTCCGCGTCGCCAAGGCCGCCAAGGACGCGATCCTCGGCAAGAAGTAATTTCCGCTTCCCCAAACCGGCGCTGTGGGTAAAACCGCAGCGCCGGTTTTTTGTCAGGTGTAGCAACCTGCGACAGCCGCTTGGCCTAGCCGTGCGCCGCTCTGATTTTGCGGATTTCTTGGGATTTTTTTCGAGTTGGCCCGGCTGCCAGCCTTTTCCGCATTGACGCCACGCCCCCCGCCCATAAGCTATGCCCATTACTGCCGGGGCGCATGAAGCGTTCTGGCACGAATTGTCTTATGCCTGAAGGATATTGCGTCAAATGCAAAGCCAGTAAGGAAATCGCCGAAACTGTGGAAGTCGTCATGAAAAACGGCCGCAAAGCGATCAAAGGCAAGTGCCCCACCTGCAGCACCGTCATGTTCAAAATCCTCGGCGGAAAGGCCGCAGCCCCCGCCGAAACCAAACCCAACCCCACGGTTTAGTTCGCCCCCCAATTTATGCCACAACAGCTCGCCTACGTCATTATCACGCCGTATTCCCTGCACAAATCGCGCACCGGCGGCATCATCAGCCGGCTCATCACCCGCACCGGCCTCGAACTCGTCGCCGCCCGGATGTTCGCCCCCAGTGCTGCGCTCGTGCAGGAATACTCCCAGGCCATCATCTCCGCCAACGACCCGCAGGATAAATCCATCCAGCAGCTCATCCACGATTACATCCTCAAGAACCTTTCCCCCGACCCCAAGACCGGTAAACGCCGCCGCGTCATGGTCCTCCTCCTGCGCGGCGAAGACGCCGTCCGCAAAGCCCGATCCGTCATCGGCCACATCAGCGCCGAACGTCACGGCGGCGAAACCATCCGCGACACCTACGGCGACCTCATCCGCGATGAAGCCGGCGGCGTCCGTTACTTCGAACCCGCCGTGCTCGCCGCCCCGACCGCCGACGAGGCCGAAGCCAAGTTGAAACTCTGGGCCCGCTACTCCGATCAGGATGGCGGCCTGCTCGAGAATGTCGTCAACTACGCCCCCGGCGAGAAGGGCGAGCGCACACTCGTCCTCATCAAGCCCGACAACTTCCGCTTCCCCACCGGCCGCCCCGGCAACGTCATCGACTTCTTCTCCCGCACCGGCCTCACCATCGTCGGCATCAAACTGCTGCACATGAGCGTCGCACAAGCCATGGAATTCTACGGCCCCGTCCGCGAAGTCCTGCGCACCAAACTCAAAGACGTCGTCGCCAACAAAGCCACCCCCGCCCTCGAAAAAGAACTTAGCTTCAAGCTCCCCGAAGACGTGAAGAAACAGCTCGGCGAAGTCCTCTGCCCCGCGTTCGGCGACAACCAGTTCGATAGCATCGTGCGCTTCATGTGCGGCTTTGCCCCCGGCGAACGCCCCCAAGCCGATTGGCCCAAGCCCGGCACGGAGAAGTGCATCGCCCTCGTATACGAAGGCATCAACGCCGTCGCCAAGATCCGCGACGTCCTCGGGCCAACCGATCCCTCCAAGGCCCCGCCCGGCAGCATCCGCAAGGAATTCGGTTCCACCATCATGGTCAATGCCGCGCACGCCAGCGATTCCCCCGAGAACGCCCAGCGCGAATTCGGCATCGTCAAGCCCGGCGAAAACAACTTCAAGCAGGTCGTCGAGGCCTTTTACGGCAAACTCTGACCGAAAGACTTTTCCACCACCGCGCCCGCAACCGGGCGCGGTTTTTTATTGTCCCGGAGTCACGCCCGTGCCTCCGGGTGCAGTTTGACACTGTCCTGGCCTTTCCCCTCAACCACCGGAAGTTGCGCGTTTCTCGACCGCCAACCGCTCCCGCAGCCAACCGGTGAGAAATCGGGCGACTTCGGCCTTGTCGGCCAACGGATGCTCCGGTTGCCCCATCCGGCAAAACGCGAAGCCCGGGCCGAAGGCCTGACCGTTCAGGACGCACGCATCGGTGTGGTTTTCCGCAAGTTGCCGCGCGGCTTGGGCTAGCGCCGCGGCGCGCGTGCCGGCGAGTTCATATTTCCAGCCGATCAGGAGGCTGCGGGGAAAAGTACCGCGCAATTGGCTGATGACTTTGGTGGCCGGTTCGAGTGTGAGGGTGAGCGGACCACCGCGGCTGGCGATCTTGGCGGAAGCGCAACTACGGCCCTGATAGTCAACCACGCCCTGCACCCGATAGTCGCAAAGCGCGGCAACGTGGCACACGGCGGCAATGTCGTGGGCGGCACCGAGTTCGCGGAGGCGCGCGAGGAGGTCGTCGTTCGTATCAAACGCAGTGACACGGCACGGCGCGTCCGGGCCGGGATGCGTCGCGCCGCTGCCTTTGAGGCAGAAGACGTCAAAGCCGGCGCGGGCGAGGTCGGTGCTCAAGCGCACGCCAAGTTCGCCGGTGGAAAAATTGGTGAGACGCCGCACTTGATCGATCGGCTCAAAGCTGGGGCCGCAGGTGATGATGATTTTCATGGGCTGGCACGGACACACCGCGGGTGGAGATGTGGCACAAGCCACCGGGCTTTCCAATCACAAACTTTTGCGGACGCGTTCCCGCCGCTACGGCCGGAAGCCCAGCAACTCTCGCTGTATGATGATCTCTTTGGGCAGGTGGCTGTAGAGGCTGATGAACAGTTCGTCCTCCGAGATGACTTCGCACCGCCATTCCTCGATGTTCACGTGCATGAGCTTGCCCCAGTTGGCGCGGTCAAAGTCTTTGATGCCGGTGAAGTCGATGTCCTTGCGATCAGCCCCCAGCCGAGGGTGCTTTCATACGCGCCGGCACGTCCGCGGCAGCGGTCCACGATCCACTTGAGCAAGGGGTTGTTCCGCATCGGCGCGGCGAAGCGGCTATTGGGGTGCGCGGCTTTTTCTTTTCAGCCTTTGACCCACACATCGCCCTTGCAATCGAGACATTCGTTCGCCACCTCGCCGTCCTTACCTTCCCACCAGATATCGCGCCTGGCAGGAGCGCGACGTTGGTAAAGATGGTGTCGCGCGCGATGGTCTTCATCGCGTTGGGATTGGTCTGGCTGTTCGTGCCGGGCACGACGCCGAAATAACCCGCCTCAGGATTGATGGCGTAGAGCCGGCCGGCCGGACCGGCCTTTATCCACGCGATGTCGGCGCTGACGGTCCAGATCTTCCACCCCTCGTAATGCACGGGTGGAATCATCATGGCGAAGTTGGTCTAGCCGCCCGCGCGGGGGAAGGCCGCCGCACGTAGGTCTTTTCGCCGGCAGGAGATTCCACCCCGAGGATGAGCATGTGTTACGCCATCCAACCTTCTTTGCGGCGGAGTATCGAGCCGATGCGGAGCGTGAGGCATTTATTGCCGAGGAGCACGTTGCCGCCGTAGTTCGAGCCGGCGGAGATGATGGCGTTTTCCTGCGGGAAGAGACCGATGAAGCGACGTTCCGGATTGACGTCTAACATGCTGTGGATGCCGCGGTTGAAATCATTGCTCTCGCCCAGCTGCTTCAAGGCGGCTTCGCCCATACGCTTCATGATGTGCATGGAGAGGCCGACGTAGATGGAATCTGTGAGCTCGACGCCGACCTTGGTGAGCGGCGAACCGGCGGGGCGCATGAGATACGGGACGACATACAGGGTGCAGCCTTTCATCGCGCCCTTGAGCAATTGGTGCAACTTGTCATGCATGGCGGCGGGCGTCATACAGTTGTTGGTCGGGCCGGCTTCTTCTTCGCTGGCGGTGCAGATGAAATTGCATTGCTCCACGCGGGCCACATCGTTCGGATTGGAAAGGTGGTAATAGCAGCCGGGCCATTTTTTCTGTTCGAGCTTGATCAGGATGCCCTTGAGCAGGCTTCGTCGGTGAGCGCTTTCTTTTCCGATTCAGAGCCATCGCACCTATGGATGCTGGCTGGCTGGCAAAGTTTGGCCACCTGATCCCCCCGGACGATGAGCGCGGCATTGGTCGTGTTGGTTTTTTCACAAGTTTAAATATTCAAAGGGAGGTTAGGTCCCGTTCCACCTGACGAGTGAACATGCCGGATACCTGCCGCAGGTCTAGTCAACCATTGTCTGGCAGCGACACTCCGTCACTCTCGGGCGCTTGGGACGCGACCCCGGCAGCAGCGGCAATAGGAAACGCCTTGGGAACGCGGAGTCGCTACAATCGGATTGCCTGGCTGATTGGCAAACACTCCCCGCCGTCAGCCCGAGGACGGGTCAGGCTTTCGGGAGCTTGAGCCGGTATTCGGTGGGCGAGATGCCGCACTGTTTTCGGAACACGCGGTTAAAATGCGTCAACGACTGGAAGCCGACGTCGTAAGCGACTTCGCTGACGCGGAGGTTGGGGTTGAGCAGGAGATTTTTGGCCTTCTCGATGCGCACACGCGCGACGTAGTCCGTGAAGTTGATGCCCGTGGACTTCTTGAACATCTTGCAGAAATAAAAGCTGCTGGTGTTCACCGCGCGGGCCACTTCGGTCAGGGAAATATCCTCCGCCTGCCGGTCATGGATGTATTGCTTGGCCTTGGTGATCTTGGGCGGCTCGGCATTCTGCTCCTGCGTCAGGATCTGGTTGCAAATCATCGAGAGATGCTGGGCGAAAATGGCGAGCATCCGCACCATTGCCTGATATTGTTCCGGCGGAATGACCCGCGTATGGAAATAGGCCTCCTCCAACTGCCGCAAGTCCACCTTCATACCCCAGTCGACCAGTTGCTTGGCGGCGCGGGCGAATTGCTGCTTCGTCGGTTTCTTCAGCAACACCTGGCCGGTCTGGAGGTAGCCGATAATCTGGCTGTCCGCTTGGACGGGCACGGCGGTATCGCACA
>JAFMIX010000161.1 GCA_017853785.1 Verrucomicrobiales bacterium | reverse complement strand
GTCGGCATGCCGGTGGAAGGGCCGCCGCGCTGGATATCAATGACGACGAGGGGCATTTCCGCCATGACCGCCCAGCCGAGCGCTTCGGTTTTGAGGGAAATTCCCGGGCCGCTTGAGCCGGTTACGGAAACGCGGCCGGCGTAGCTGCCGCCGATGGCCATGGAGATGGCGGCGATTTCGTCTTCGGTCTGGATGAAGGAGCCGCCGTATTTTGGCAGTTCGCGCCGCAGCAATTCCATGATGTCCGACCACGGGGTGATCGGGTAGCCGGCGCCGAACCGCACGCCGGCGGCGATGAGGCCGTAGCCGATGGCTTCATTCCCGTTCATCACGATCTGGTGGCCGTCTTTCTTCTGGGCATCAACGAACTTAAACGTTTCGAGCACGCCGCCGAGGGAGTGGCTGTAGCCGGCGTGGAAGGCGGCGAGGGCGTTGTTCAGAATGCTGGGGTCTTTGCCGGTGAAGCGTTCGCCAATTAGTTTTTCCAGCTTGGCAAGCTCCAAGTCGAACATCTTGGCGATGAGGCCGAGGGCGTAGATGTTTTTGCCCTTGTCCTTGGCGGTGCCGCCGATGGCTTCGACGGTCAGGCCGGAGATCGGGATGCCGATGTGGCGGTATTGCGTCTCCCATTCCGGTTTGGCTTCGATGTGGTCAGAATCGTAGAGGACGATGCCGCCTTTCTTGAGCGAGTTGATGTGGCCTTCGTAGGAGTGCTGGTAGAAGGCTAGCAACACGTCCGCCTCGTCACCCGCACTCAGGACTTCGCCGCTGCCAATGCGCACCTGAAAGATGGACGGCCCGCCGGAGATGGTCGAGGGGATGGTCATGAAGGTCATTACTTCCTGTTCGCTGCGCCCGGCGAGGCGCGCGAGGAAACCACCGATCGCCTGGATGCCGTCCTGCGAGTTGCCGGCGATGCGGATAACCGCTTCGGTGACTTTGGAGATTTTTGGGGCGCCGCCGCCGGATTCTGGGCTTTTGGCGGTTGAGGTAGTGTTGCTCATTTGATGAAAATGTTATGTGTCGCGTTCGTGCCATTGGGTTGCAGCAAGGTGCATATCCACCGGAGGGGTAACCAATGCAGATTAACCGTAGTCATCGCCTATTTCGATGTCAAATTCTTATCAAGCTTGATACGGTTGTTTGTGCCAAAAGGTGTGCTTGAATTCTTAGGTGACAGGATTAGGTGATTAAATTTTGGCCTGCAGGCTCAGTTTTTTGAGGTAAAATTCCAGCCCGTTGGCCACGCCGTGACCGCAGGCCAGTGCGCTGACAAAGCCGTTCTGGCGGCGGACAATGTCCCGGACCGCCGGGATGGCGTTGGCGTTGGTCACGAGGTGTTGCGCGTATTCCTGGCGCAACATGGGTAGATCATTCAGATGATCGCCGGCGGCTAGGATGTGTTCCCGGCTGACATTCCAGCGGCGCGCAATTTCTGCCAGACCCTTGCCCTTGTCGTAACCGGAGTGCGCGAGCCGGGCATAGACATCATTCCGCACCACATGCAAACCCGGCACAGTGCGACAATAATCGTCGAGATATTCATGGATGGCCTCGGCATCACGGAGTCGCCGCGCGATCAGGCAGAAGGGCGAATAGGGGTCTTCATAGACCGTCGCCTCGTAGCGCGCCTCGACCCATTGAGTCAACCGCGGCAAATCCACCCGGATGCGGGCAAATAATTCTTCATGTGCGACCGTGCAATCCCGATTCCATTCGGCGTGGCCGACGTAACGGGAGTCTTGGTGAAAATAGATTTCGCGTTCCACCAACACGAGCGCATTGGGCTGGATTGAAATTTGCGACCGCGCCAGCGCTTCCATGAGGCCGGACATATCGCGGCCCGTGTTGATGACCCACCGCACGCCCTGCGCCTGCAACCGGCTGATGAGCGCGACGAAGGTCTTCGCGATGGGCGGGTTTTCAAACTCGGCAAAAATGGTTCCGTCGAAGTCCGTGGAGATGATTTTGATGGGCTGGCTCATTGAGATTTTGCGGGCGGCTTTTGGCGGCCGGGCCGAAGCATACTTGACGCCGCCCGTTCCCCGCAACACGCTCCTGACATGACTTTGCAGGAGCAATACGATGAGGCGATGTTCGCCTTCAGCCAGAGCGACTACGCCACCGCCATCGCCAAGCTTCAGGCCGTTCTTGCCAGCGACCCGACACACTTCGATGCGCAACTTGCGCTCGGCATGAGTTATTACCGGCTGGGCGATTTGCCCACCGCCATCATCGAGGGCCTCAAGGCCGAAAAACTCCGGCCGCAGGAACAACTCGTCCACACCAACCTTTCGCTCTTCTACATGAAATCCGGCGACATCGGTCGCGCGGAGGCGCACGGTTTCCAGGCCAAAGTCGCCGGCTGGCGCGAGGATGCGCAAAAGGCCAAGGCCGGCAACTCCGCTCCCGCCGCCAGCGACCCGGAACTCCAGATGGCCGGCGCCAGGCCTCAGCCCGTGAAACTGCCCGGCAAATTTCCCGACCAGCCGTGGAGGAAGAAAGCAACTTGATAGCGGAGCGTTGATAGTTGATAGAAAAACCGCGCCCACACACTCAAAACCAAATCAGCCTGTCACGCCGGAGCGCAGTGCGGGCGAGAATCTCAAAGAATTTATGAAGTCTGCCTACGAACTTGCGATGGAACGGCTGAACCAGACCGCGCCCACCACCAAACTGACCGCCGCCCAGAAGCGGGAAATCGCCGAACTGGAAACCCGTTGCAAAGCCGGCATCGCCGCCCGCGAAATCGCCTCCAAGGAGGCCATCGCTCAAGCCGCTGCCGCCGGGGATTTTGAAAAGGTCGAGCAGTTGCAGCAGCAACTCGCGATCGACCGCAAGAAGTTGCAGGCCGAATTGGAAGATAAAAAAGCCGCCGTCCGGCGCGGATAAGCCCCTTCAGTCCGGTTTCAACCCGCGCTGATAGAGTTCAAAGTAATTCAGCGCCACCACGACCAACGGATGCTGGATTTTCCCGGCGGCCACGAGCTGGGGAATTTCCGCCACCGGCACAAGCCGGGTGATGATGTCCTCGCCGCCGTCGAATTCCACCGCGTGCTGGCACTGGCAATTCTCCACCAGCACGGTGTGGCAGGTGTTGCTCATCATGGCCGGGTTCGCCCAGACTTTGCCCAAGTGGCGCGCCCGCTCGCCGGAGTAACCGGTCTCCTCGCGCAATTCGCGCACGCCCGTCGCCACAGGGTCGGCCTCGTGGCGGTCCATCATGCCGCCGGGAATTTCCAGCTCCACCGTGTTCGAGCCGTGGCGGAATTGCTCCACCATCACGAGCTCATATTGCGGCGTCACCGCGATGACGTTCACCCAGTCCACGCTGTCGAGGATGAAAAAGTTGTGCTCCTTGCCCGTGCGCGGCGAAACCTTCACATCGGAACGAAGGGTGAAGATGCGGAAGTCGCCCAGCGGCTGCGAGCTGACCTTTTTCCAAGGCTGAATCATGCGGTTAAGAGACAGCAGCCGGGCGGCGGAAGCTAGGAAAAATTGCCGGCGGTGGTAGTCGCTTTGGAGTGCCTGGCTTCAACTGTCGAGGCAATCGCGGACGGTTTTGACGAGGGAGTTGGGGGTGTAGGGTTTTTGGAGGAAGACCATGTTGCCTTGGCGGATGTCTTCGACGCTGTAGCCGCTCATGCAAATGACTTTCAAGTCGGCGCGTTGGAGGCGCAGGCGGGCGGCCAGATCTTTGCCGCTCATGCCTTCCGGCATGACCATGTCGGTGAGGAGGAGGTCGATGTTGATGCTCTCGCGTTCCCAGATGCGGACGGCTTCGACGCCGGATTGGGCCTGGAGGATGTTGTAGCCTTGTTCGCGGAGGATGAGTTGGGCGAGGTCGCGGAGCAAGGGTTCGTCTTCGACGATGAGGATGGTTTCCTTGCCGCCGGCGGCGGGGGTGCCGGAAGCGACTTCAGGCTTGATTTCTCCGGGGGCGGCGCTGGTGGGGTAATAGACTTGGAAGGTGGTGCCTTTGCCGAGTTCGCTGGTGACTTCAATCCAGCCCTCGTGCTGTTTGACGATGCCGTAGACGGTGGCGAGGCCGAGCCCGGTGCCCTTGCCGACTTCCTTGGTGGTGAAAAACGGCTCAAAGATGCGGGCCTGGGTTTCTGGACTCATGCCGTGGCCGTTGTCGCAAACGTCGAGGCGGACGAAATGGCCGCAGCGGCCTTGTGGGTGGAGCTGCAGTTCGGCGGCGGTGATGGTGACGGCTTGGAGGTTGAGCGTGAGGGTGCCGCCGCGGAACATGGCGTCGCGCGCGTTGACGGCGAGGTTCATGATGACCTGTTCCATCATGCCGGCATCGGCGTGGACAAAGGGCAGGGTGGCAGGGGGCTGGAATTGCAGATTGATGATTTCGCCGATCATGCGCTGAAGCATCTTGGACATGTTGGCGACGACTTCGCGGAGGTCGATGAGTTTGGGCTGGAGAATATTTTTGCGGCTGAACATCAGGAGCTGCCGGGTGAGGTTGGCGGCTCGCTCGGAGGCGAAGTAGATGGCTTGGGCGGAGTCGTTGAGTTCGGGATTGAGGTTCGGTCGGGCCATGATCACCCCGGAATGGCCTTGGATGATGGTGAGCAGGTTGTTGAAGTCATGCGCGACCCCGGCGGCGAGCTGGCCTACGGATTCCATCTTCTGCGACTGGCGCAACTGGGCTTCGAGATTCAATTTTTCCGTGATGTCGCCGGCGTAGCAGTGGACGACGTGGTTGCTGATGATGGGGTAGAAGGACCACGAGACGGTGCGGGGGCCGACGTGGGTTTGCATGCGCAGGCGGCTCTGGCCGGTGGCCAGGCAGTTCTGCACGATGGATTTCACATCCGGAGGGAGAACGGTGTGGGGGCTTTCATGGCCCAGGACGGCGGCCATTTTCTGGGCGGCTTCGTTGAAGTAGGTCAGCTTGCCGTCGGCGTTGAATTCGAGGACAGGATTGGGGTTGAACTGCGCGAAGCTGGCAAGCTTCTGGAGTTCCGCCTCGGTATGGCGGCGGTTCAAGGCCATCGCGATGACCGTGGCGACGGCGAGGAGGAAGTGGAGTTCGTCATCGGAAAAGTTGCGGGGCATCGTCGTGCCGACCCCGATCAGGCCGAAAGGTTTCGGTCCACTCGAGATCGCGACGAAGACGCCGCTGACCATGCCGTGCGCCTGAAGAAAATCCGGGCGGGTGAAGCGGGTTTCCGTCCGCAAGTCAGGGATGGCCACGGCCCCAGCCCCGGCGTTGGCGAAGACATGATGAGCGAGCGATCCCGTGGCGGTGCTCAGGGTGGCGTTGCCCACGCTGCCGGCGTGCCAACCGGCGCCGGCCTGCAGGCGCAAGGCATCACTGCCGGGCTGCCGTTCCCAGATGCCGCAAAAAGCGACTTCGAGCGTCTGCGGCATGAAGTTGACGGCTTGTTGGA
>JAFMIX010000160.1 GCA_017853785.1 Verrucomicrobiales bacterium | reverse complement strand
GCGTAGGTGTTCAGGATGATGTGCTTGGCCCCGGCCCGACTCCGGCGCAGCTCGGCTTCGGCAAGCAAGGAAAATCGCGGGTCGTCGCTCAATACCACCGCGCCCGCCGCAGGCAGGCCGGAGACGAGCTGCGTGGCGAAGTCGCCGAGGGTGCGATCGCGGGCGGCTTGGATTTGCGGGAGGTTCTTGTAGAGCAATCCCGCCGGGGTCGCGACCAGCAGCAGCCAGACGCATCCCACGACGGCGATGCTCAGGATGGAGGCAGGCGAACTGTTTTGCTGGATCCGGTTGCGCTTGCCAAAAACGAGCAGCAGGTAGCCGCTGTAGTAGCCGGCGCTCAAGGCGCTCAGGAAATAGAGCGGCAGGAAGGAGAGGCTGATGCCGAATTGGCGCGGGTAGATGCGCGGGCTGAAGGGCGGATCGAAAGCCACCCACAGGCACACCAGCAACAATGCGGCGTGCACGAGGTGAAACAGAAATGACCCGAGCGCGATGCCGAGCGGACTATTGTCGCCGGATGACGCCGCCCAGCGGATGCCGAGCATGACGACCGGCAGCACCGAGGTGAGGCCCAGCACCCAGAGGGCCTTGACCGGCATGCCGATGATGAAATTGCGGTGGTTGACGAGGTGGAATTTCAGCGTCTGCCAGTAAGTGCCGCCGGCGTCCACCGCTTGGCTTTGGATGTAGGGCATCAGCAGGCACAACGCCAGCCCGGCCAGACCGGCGAGCGCCATCCGGACCAGAAAGCGGAGGTTGAAGAAGGCCAGGCCTTTGATCCACAGCAGTGCGATCACGAACGCCGGCAACAGCAGGAACATCAGCGATTGGTTCGCCATCCCCGCACCAAAGACCAGTGCAGCGCGGGTCAGCCGCCCTTCGCGTCCGTCAATCCGGAACTCCAGCAGGCTGCGTACGATGTAGGCGAAGAGCAGCAGGTCCACCATTTCGCCGGTGCCGACCACGGCGTTCTCCCAGAAGCTCAATTGCAGCCCGCAGACCGCCGTGCCGAGCACGACGGGAATCCACGCGGTGCGGGTGGTGAGCAGGGAGAAGTCGTCGAACTCGCGTTCGCGCTGCGGTTGCGTGCGGTCGTGCGGCAGCAGCGCGATGGCGCGGGCCAGTTGCGTGAGCGTCAACGCCGCGCAGACCGCCGTGAAGAGGTTCAGCCCCAGCGGCAGCGTGGCGGGCGAAAGCCAGCGCAGCGGATAAGTCACAAGAAAATGCACCGGGCCCAGATGGTTCTGCGGCCAGTTCCAGCCGGCTACCTGCGCGGTCATCTGCAGGCTGTTCATGCCTACCCAATGGTTCAAGGTCAGCAGGTAGCCCAGCAACGCAATGCCGCCGAGAATCCACGGCAGCCCGTCCGGCACAAAACTTTTCTTGCGGTGAAGCGATTCGTAAGCGGTCATGTTCGGTTGGGCAAAGTTGAAACCATGCCCGCGGCGTTGGCAAGCCCGGTTTCCAGCACGATTCAGCTGCGGACGCACCGCAAATCTGCCACGCACTCGACGTGTTGGGTTTGCGGGAACATGTCCAGCGGCGTCACGCACGCCAGTTCAAAGACCCCGTCGGCGCACAGGAGATTCAAGTCCCGCGCCATCGTCGCTGGGTGGCAAGAGACGTAAATGATTTGCGCCGGCTTCGTCTGCCGCAACAACTCCAGTGTCTGCGGCCAACAACCCTTCCGCGGCGGGTCTAGCAACACGCTCGTCGCGCCGGGCGTGAAGCGGATGAGCAGCCCCGGCAGCAAATCCTCCACCGCGCCGGCAACGAATTCGCCGTTCGTCACGCCGCGCGTGGCGGCGTTTTGACGGGCGGCTTTGATCGCCATGCGGTCGAACTCCAGCCCGACAAACGATTCCACGCGGGCGGCCAGTTCGATGCCGAAGAAGCCCACGCCGCAGAACGCGTCCACAAGATATTTTGCCCCCGCCGATTGCAACGCCGCGCCGACGGTTTCGACGAGTTTCGGCAGCAGGAAAAAATTGTTCTGAAAAAACGAGTCCGGCGGCACGGTCCAGCCTTCAGGCTGCACCCGCAGGACGACCTTGATGCCCCCCTTCGGCGGCGGGTTTTTACGGACGTGCGTGATCTGGTCGTTGAGGGCGGGTTCGGCGATCTTGCATTCCATGATATCTTCCACCAGCCCGCCGTCGGCGCGGATGAAGCCGATGTTCAATTTCTGCTCCGGCTTGTTCCACTGGCTGCGGATCATGATGCGGTTGCGGTAACCGTAAGGCTGGGGGCAGGGGACGACCGGCGCGATTTTGTCCGGCGAAATCTTTCCGATGCGCTCGAACAGGTCGGCGATCTGTTTGTGCTTCATCCGCAACTGCGCCGCGTAATCCATGTGCTGATACTGGCAGCCGCCGCAGGCCATGAAATAACGACATTCCGGTTGCACGCGCGCCGGCGCGGGTGTGACGACGCGGAGCGGCTTGGCGCGGGCGAAACTTTTCTTCACCTCCGTCACCTCGGCTTCGACGACCTCACCGACAATCACGAATGGCACGAAGACGACGAATTCATTCACGCGCGCCACGCCCTCGCCGCCGAACGCGATGTCGTGGATGGTCAAAGTCAGGGTGTCGCCGATATTCATGGGCGGACAAGTTAGAAACCCGTCGCCGCAGTGTCGAGCCTTCGGCTTTGTTTTCTTTCGTGTAATTCGGAAATTTCGCGGTTAATTTCCTTGCGTGAAAATTCTCTTCATCGGCGACATCGTGGGCCAACCCGGGCGGCGGGCGGTCGCCAAGGTTTTACCCAAGCTGCGCCAGCAACACGGCATCCACTACGTCATCGCCAACGGCGAGAACGCCGCCGGCGGCAACGGCATCACGCCGGCCATCGCCGAGGAAATCTTTGGCTACGGCGTGGACGTCATCACCAGCGGCGACCACCTGTGGGATCAAAAGGAAGTCGCCGAACTGCTCGCCAACGAGAAGCGGTTTCTGCGCCCGATGAATTATCCGGCTGGCACGGCGGGGCGGGGGGTGACGGTGTTGCAACTCGGTTCGTTGCCCGCCATCGGCGTGATGAATTTTCAGGGGCGCACCTTCATGCCGCCGTTGGAAAACCCATTCACCATTGCCCGCGACGCCGTCCGCCGCCTGCGCGAAAAGACCAAAATCATCTTCGTGGACATGCACGCCGAGGCGACCTCGGAGAAAATCGCCTTTGCCCGGATGTTGGACGGTCTGGTGAGCGCGGTCGTCGGCACGCACACGCATGTGCAGACAGCGGACGAACAGATTTTCCCCGGCGGCACGGCCTATCTGACCGACGCGGGCTTCACCGGCCCGCACGAAGGCTGCTTGGGCCGCGAACTCGAGCCGATCATCGACCGGTTTTTGACCAACATGCCGCGCCGATTCGAGGTCGCCAAAGACCGCGTCATCCTGCACGGCGCGTTGATTGAGATTGATGAAGTCACCGGCAAGGCGGTGAATATCCAGCGCGTTTCTGAGGCTCTCCTGTGAGCAAATCAACCAAATCCCAATGGGACTTCGGCGAACTGTTACCGCCGGAAGCACCGCGGCCCCGTGAAGCAGTCCCTCCAACGGCGCAAGCCCGGCAGGTCTTGTCCGTCTCGGAGCTGACAACACAAGTGAAGCGGCTGCTGGAGAAATCCATCGGCGCGATTTGGGTGAGCGGCGAGGTGACGAATCTGCGCGCGCAAAATTCCGGCCACATGTATTTCACGCTCAAGGACGCCGGGGCGCAGTTGAGCTGCGTGTTGTTTCGCGGCGCGGCGACCGGCGAACGGGGCTTGCTGGCAGACGGGCAGAAGGTTTTATTGCAAGGCGATGTGACGGTCTACGAAGCCCGCGGGCAATATCAACTCATCGTGCGCGCAGCGGAGTTGCAGGGCGTGGGCGCGTTGCAGATCGCGTTCGAGAAACTCAAGCGGCGGCTCACGGCGGAAGGGTGGTTCGCGCCGGAGCGGAAACGCCCGCTCCCGCGCTACCCGCAGCGGATCGGTCTGGTCACGTCGCCCACCGGAGCGGCGATCCGCGACGTGCTGCACGTCATCCAGCGGCGTCATCCCGGGCTGGAAATCATCCTGGCGCCGTGCCGGGTGCAGGGCGAAGGCGCGGCGGCGGAAATAGCGGAGGCAATCCGGTTGCTGAATGACTTTGATGCAGCGGCGGCCTGTGACCGCGGCGCGATTGCCAAAGATGAAGTGCGGCGGTCGCAGACCGCCGCTACAAAGATTGATCTGATTCTCGTGACGCGGGGCGGCGGGTCGCTGGAGGACTTGTGGGCGTTCAACGAGGAAGTCGTGGCGCGGGCGATTTTTGAATCGGAGCTTCCCGTCGTTTCCGCTGTCGGGCACGAGATTGATTTCACCATCAGTGATTTCGTGGCGGACTTTCGGGCGGCGACGCCCAGTGCGGCGGCGGAAATCATCACCGAAGGCGTGTTCGCCAGCCGCGAGTTTGTGGCGGACGCGCCGGAACTGCTGCGGCTGCGGCTGCGGCGCGGCTTGGCCGACGCGGCAGAAAACGCCGCGCAACTCAGCGGGCGGCTGGCGCGGCTGCATCCCCGCCGGCGCTTGAACGAATGGCTGCAACGGTTGGATGATCTGCAGGCCGGCCTGTTGCGGAACGCGAGGCAGGGTGCGCGCGAACGGCGGCTGGCAGGGGAGAATCTGGCGGCGCGGCTGGTGCGGTTGCATCCGGCGCAGGCGTTGGCGCAGCGGGGCGAATCGCTCCGGCAGGCGGCGGCGCGGTTGCGATTGCTCGGCCCGGAGCAGGTGCTGGCGCGGGGTTACTCGATCACGATGGACGTGGCGAGCGGTAAAATCATCCGGCGTGCACGGGACGTGAAGCGCGGGCAGAAGTTGCGCACACGGGTGAGTGAGGGCGAATTCCGCGGCGTGGTCGATTGACGCGTTCAGGGTTTGAGTTTCACCCGGTAGAAGCGGTTGGTGAACGCAGTGGCGTTGGTATCGGTGAAGGTGAACGGCGAGGGATTGGTGGCGAGGGAAACCCAGTTGGTGGTGCCGAGGTTGGTGCTGACTTGCACGATGTAATTGGAGGAGGCGGTGCCGGTGGCGTTGAATGGGAACAGACCATTGCTGATGCTCAGGCCGCTAATATCCGCCGCGACGGCGGGAGCCCCGGCAGGCGGGTTGGCGGGCGAAGCGGAATTGCGCGGCGTGGGCGGCGCGGCGGCGGTGAAGTCGTTGGTGTTACTGTTGGAGTCGGCAAGGCCGGCGTTCAATCGGATTATGGAATTGGTGTTGGCGCTGCTGCCTCCGATGGCTGGGGCACTGCCTTCAAAAGCACTGGCTGTGCTGCCATAGCCCACGAAATCTACCATGTTGGGATTCGGCGGGGGATTTGATCCTGAAAGGGCGGTTTGGTTAGACACCAACGCAAATTTTCCTGCGGTGGCGCTGCAATTAATGTTTGC
>JAFMIX010000159.1 GCA_017853785.1 Verrucomicrobiales bacterium | reverse complement strand
GCTTCATGATGGTTTCCTTTCTTTGGCCAAAACCATCTCATCCGCAATGGCCTAGTTCATGGGAGGCCAATCAGCCGGCGGGAAATCTATCAAAAGCTGATTTAGACGACCTGCACCAAATCCTTCGTCTCGTAACGCACTTTAGCTGCGGTCGCGTATTTGTCCCCATCCGCCCGGTAACCGGCGGCGCAGGCGACGACGGTCTTGTAGCCGCTGCCTTCGAGGCCGAGGATTTTATCGTATTCCGTCGGCACGAGGCCTTCCATGGGGCAGGCGTCCACGCCGAGCGCGGCACAGCAGGTCATGAAGTTGCCGAGGGCGATGTATGCCTGCCGGGCGGCCCATTCGTGCGCGGTCTTTCCGCGCGGGCCGTTGACGACGTCTTTCATCATCATGTCCTTGTAGAACTTGATGGAGTCCGGCGTGATGCCGCGGACTTGGCTGATGCGGGAGATGAGTTTGTCCACGTCCGCCTCCTTCATTTCGGTGCGGGCGATGAAGACGACGTAATGCGAGCAGTCCACAACCTGGTTCTGACCCCACGAATGCGGCAGCAACGCGGTGCGCTTGGCGGCGTCCTGCACGATCAGGAAGCGGTAAGGCATGAGGCCGTAGCTGGTAGGGGTGAGGACGAGGGATTGTTCGAGCGCGTGCCAGACATCGGCGGGAATCTTCTTGGTGGCGTCGAAAACCTTGGTAGCGTAGCGCCAGCTCTGGGCGGCGAGGACTTGTCGGGTGGTGATATGATTCATGATATTTTGGTGTCGCCGGTTGGGGCGGCGGAAAAACTGCCAGCAATCAGGGCGGGAAGCAATCGTGGGTTGCGATTTCGACGGGGTGTCTTACGGGACAAGCGGGTTTGACATGAGGCGGTTCGCTGCTGCGAACTCGCGCGGTTTTTATATGTTCAGGGGTTGCCAACGAATCTTTTGCGGCGACATGATCTTGCTGGCCGGCGTCGCCGGGGTCTAGTTGCAGCGGGTGGCGAACCTCATGCCGACGAATCTGCCGCCGCAGCCGCCGCAGTTCGGCTGCACGATCAACACTGCTTTTCCCACCGTGAGCCTGTCCCATCCGTTGTGCTTCGCCTCGCCGCCGCGGAGGGTCTTCATGAGTCTGCCGGTAATGTCGGACAGCGAGTCGGGCCTGCTCGGGCTGGTGTTTTATCCGGGTTACGCCACCAACCGGTATTTCCACTTATTCAGCACGCGTAGCATCACGACGACGCAGGGCAGCGGACGGCATCAGGTCATCTCCCGGTTTCTGGCTACGGCTAACAATGCCAATGTGGCGCTGACCAATCCATTCAATCGGTGGGCGGCTTCCGATTGACCAATCAGTTCGACACCAACGCGCCCAAATTTTTCCACCGGCTGTAATTGCAATGATTCGGCCGACTCCGCTATAAATCGGTCATGAGTTCCACCGAGTATCAGATCCGCCGCGCCACGGTGGACGATTTGCCAGCGTTGCTGGAGTTGTGGGAACGCATGGATTTCACCGCTGCCGGATTGGACCAAAGGCTGACCGAATTCCAGGTGGCTACGGATGGGGCGGAGCAGTTGCTCGGCGCGGTGGCTTTTGAGACTGCCGGCCAGCAGGGGCGCATCCACCACGAGGCTTTCGATGATTTCGCGTTGGCCGACACGTTGCGGTCGTTGCTGTGGGGCCGCATCCAGATGCTGGCGAAGAACCATGGCGTCTTCCGGATCTGGACGCAAGAGGACGCGCCGTTCTGGAAACAAGCCGGCCTAGAGCCCGCGCCGCGTCCCGTGCTCCAAAAATTGCCGGCCAAGTGGACAAACGCCCAGGGCGGCTGGCTGACGTTGCAACTCAAGGAAGAGGCGGCCATCCAGGCACTGTCCTCGGATCAGGAATTTGCCGCCGCCATTCAGGCTGAACGGGAACGCATCGCCGGGCGGGTGCAGCGGTTCAAGATGGTGGCGTTCGGCTTTGCGGTCCTGATCGCGGTGCTGGTCGGCGTGCTGTTGTTGTATCTGTTCAGCCGCAATCCCGGGATGTTTGAGCATCTCGGCGGTGCGCTCCAGCGGTGAGCGCGGTCAGGCGGCGGAGAATTCATCCGCGTGATACGAACTGCGGACGAGCGGGCCGCTGGCGACGTGGACGAAACCCAGCGCTTCGGCGTGGGATTTGTATGCGGCGAACTTCGCGGGCAGGATGAACTCGATCACCGGCAGGTGCTTCAGGGATGGTTGCAGATACTGCCCCAGTGTGAGGATGTCGCAATCGGCCGAGCGCAAATCTTCCATCGCCTGCAAGACTTCTTCATCACGCTCGCCGAGTCCGAGCATCAGGCCGGACTTGGTGAAAAACGAATTTGGAGTTTCGGATTTCAAATTTTGGAGTTCTTTAGCCCGCGCGAGCACGGCGAGCGAGCGGTCGTAGGTGGCGCGATGCCGCACGCTCGGCGTGAGGCGGCGGACCGTTTCGAGGTTGTGATTGAAGATGCGTGGACGCGCAGCCAGCACCATTTCGATGGCGGCGTCGCTTTCGTTGAAATCGGGGACCAGCACCTCGATGACGATGCCGGGGTTCAGCTCGCGCACCTTTTCGATGGTCTGGCGGAAATGTTCCGCGCCGCCGTCCTTCAGGTCATCGCGGGCGACGGCAGTGATGACAACGTGCCGCAATTTCATCCGGCGGGTGGCTTCGGCGACGCGTGCGGGTTCGTCGGTTTCGAGCGGCAGCGGCTTGGCGGTGCTCACGGCGCAGAACCCGCAGGCGCGCGTGCAGCGGTCGCCGGCAATCATGAACGTGGCTGTGCCCTTGCTCCAACATTCCCAGTGGTTCGGACACTTGGCGCTCTCGCAGACGGTGTGAAGCTTCAGTTCATCCAGCAGGCCGCGGGTGCGGCCAAAGGTGTCGGCGGTGGGCAAAGGCAGGCGCAACCATTCCGGCAGGCGCGGGCGTTTGGATTCAACGGCGGTCATTTCTCAAATTGCTTCCAAAATGTCTCCAGCTCGGGCGGGCCGAAGTCGGCGAGGATTTTGCCGTCCACTTCGATGACGGGAGCGAACCGCTGGCCGGTGAGTTTGATCATCTCCGTGAACGCCTTGCTATCGGCGATGACATCGAGGGTTTGGTATTTGATGCCGCGCGCGTCGAGCCAAGCGACGGCCTGATGACACCACGGGCAGGTCGGCTTGATGAAGAGGCGGATTTTCACGGCGCAATGGGATTAGCCCCCGATCTGCGCTTTGTAAGCTTCTGCCGTGAGCAGGGCGTTGAGTTCCGCGGCATTGCTCAATTTGATTTTATAGAACCAGCCGCCCGCAAACGGTTCGGTGTTCACGAGCGCGGGGTTGTCGGCGGCGGCTTTGTTGATCTCCACGACTTCGCCGCTGACGGGGGAGTAGATGTCGCTGGCGGTCTTGATGGATTCCACGACGGCGCAGGTCTCGCCGGCGGCGAGCTTGCGGCCGATGGCGGGCACTTCGAGGAAAACGATGTCAGTGAGTTCGTGCTGGGCGTGGTCGGTGATGCCCACCGTGGCGATGTCGCCGGCGACGCGCACCCATTCATGTGATTTGGCGTATTTCAGGTCGGAAGGAACTTGGCTCATAATTTAGTTTGAAAAATTTCCCGGCAGGTTACGCAGATTGCGCGGATTCACAAATCCATTTTCACATTCGGCGATCGATTCCGGGTTCGGACCATTGTTGGCGATTGAATTTGAACCCCCACCATAATCCGCCGCTGAGGCAGCAACCGGCCAGCCACCCAATCAATTGCCGGGTTGTCATAGCCACAATTTCAACCGCTACGTGGTAAACAAACCAAGGCAGCCCGCACAACATCGCACCAAAAGCAAACCAGATGCGCTGGCCGAAGCAGTCATATGGCTTGCGCCCAGAACGGCTCATGGAAACATCGCCGTTAAACTGACCGGCGGTAAATCGGCTTCTTGACGGTGACGGCGGCGCAGCGTTTGCCGCGGATTTCGATCTCAATCTTCGTGTCGGGTTTGGCGAATTCGCCGGGGACGTAGCCCATGCCGATACCGATGCCGAGCGAGGGGCTTTGCGTGCCGCTGACGACTTGGCCGACCTGTGCGCCGTTGACCCAGATGGGATAATGCGGGCGGGGTGGGGCGGACTTATCGGTCATCTTGAAGGCGACGAGTTTCTTGGTCGGGCCGTTGGCTTTTTGTTCGGCGAGAACGGCCCGGCCGGTGAATTCGCCTTTATCGAGTGCCACGAAGAAACCGACGCCGGCTTCGATGGGGGTGGTTTGCTCGTCAAGTTCGTGGCCGTAGAGGGGGTAGCAGACTTCGGTGCGGAGGGTGTCGCGCGCGCCGAGACCGGCAGGCTTGAGACCGAAGGGCTGCCCGACTTCGAGCAATTTATTCCAGATAGCCTCAATCTTTTCGTTCGGGGCGACGATTTCAAACCCATCTTCGCCGGTGTAGCCGGTGCGGCTGATGTAAATGGTGGCGTAGTCGAAAACGAAGATGCCGATTTCATTCTTCTTGAGCGCGGAAGCTTTCGCGGCTTCCGCGCCGCCGCAGCCGCCGCCGGGCAGGGCGGCATCGATGAATTCCGCGACGCGCGGGCCTTGGATGGCGATGGCGCCGAAATGCTCGGACAGATTTTTCAGGTCGCAACGTCCGGCATTCGCTTGCTCCAGCCACGCGACGTCTTCGGCGATACGCGAGGCGTTGATGATGAGCAGGAAGTCGGTGGGGTTCATGCGGTAAGCGTAGAGGTCGTCAATCACGGCGCCGCGCGCGTTGCACATGAGGGTGTATTGACCCTGGCCGACGGCGAGTTTGCGGACGTCGTTGGTGAGGGTGGCGTTGAGAAACGCCGCCGCGCCCGGCCCGCCGACGAAGACTTCGCCCATGTGGGAGATGTCAAAGATGCCGGCGGCGTTGCGGACGGCGAGATGTTCGTCGGCGATGGAGGTGTATTGGACGGGCATTTCCCAGCCGCCGAATTCGATGAGTTTGCCGCCGAGTTTTTGGTGGGCGGTGAAGAGAGGCGTGCGTTTCAGCATGGCGTCATTTTAGCCGGAGACGGACAGAGATAAATACAGATTGGCAATTATTTTCGCAGCCAGCCCCAGAGCGGAAGGGAAAGCACGGCAACGGGAAAGAGGATCAGGAAGCCCAGTTGAGAAAAATCACAACTGCGAGAGCGGTGGATTTCGGGCCAAGGACCAGTATGAATGCGCAGCCTATCTACCAGAGCAGACTGGCGAACAGGACAAACTGCGCACAAAGCCCCGCATCCAATATCAAACCGAGAGGATCAGGAGGATTGCCTGAATGATTATGGTGTCGCCGACACTCTTGGAATTCTCGGGGCTGAATGAGGTAAAGAAACCAAGATTTTTGGCCAGCTATTTCGGCATCCAACCGTAGCTGCTGATGTCTCTATTCCACCACTTCGTTGGCACGGTTTAGCCCCATTTTTCCATA
>JAFMIX010000158.1 GCA_017853785.1 Verrucomicrobiales bacterium | reverse complement strand
AGACGCGCACCCGCGCCGTCGGCGAATTTTCCAAGGGCATGCAGCGCCGCATCGGGCTCGCGCAGGCGCTCATCAACGACCCCGACCTCGTCATTCTCGACGAACCGACCGCCGGCCTCGACCCCATCGGCTGCCGCGAGGTGAAGGATTTGATCCTCGCCCTAGCGCGCCGCGGCAAGACGGTGATCTTGAGCAGCCACTTGCTCTCCGACGTGGAGGACGTGTGCGACCGCGTGGTAATCTATTACGGCGGGAAAATCCAGGCGGCGGGCACGTTGAAGGAATTGCTCGCCACCCCAGACACGCTGCGCATCACGACGCCCACGTTGCCGCGCGCGACGATGGAGCGCGTGCTGGAAATCATCCGCAAAGACGTCGCCGCGGACAAGGTTCGCGTGGACAACCCGACGCAGAATCTGGAAAGCTACTTTCTCGCCGTGGTCGCCAAGGCCAAGCAGGCCGCGGCGGAGACGAGCGGGGCGCAATCCGGCGCGCGCGTGGCGGCCTATCTACGCGGGGAAGCGACGCCGGACGCGGCGGCCACGAAAGTTTTGGAGAAACTCACGCTGCCCCAAGAGACGCCCGTCGCGCCCGCGCCACCAAGCGCCGCGCCCGCCGTGAACGAAACCAAGCTGGCGGCGCTCACACAGACCCCGTCCGCGCCCGCCGCGCCGGTGCAGCCCGCGCCCGAACCGGAAAAGCCGGTGGACTTGTCAAAGGCAGACGAGAAGCTCTCTTCACTGCTGGGGAAGAAGAAGTGACTTATCCGCGAATTACGCGAATGACCACGAATTTTTCATTTGGTTGGTTTCAATTGGCGACAATTCGCGCAATTCGCGGATTAAATTTCTGATGCAAAGACTCCTCGCCATCGCATGGTTGACCTGGAAAGCCGCGCTGCGGTTCAGGTTGTTCCTGGTCATCGCCGGGCTGTTGCTTGCGGCGGTGGTGGGCTTGCCGATCCTGATCAAGGATGACGGCACGGCGAGCGGCTTCACGCAGATTCTCCTGACTTACACGCTCGGCGCAATCACGGGCTTGCTCGGCTTGTCCACGTTATGGCTGGCGTGCGGCACGCTGGCGCGCGACATCGAGGAGTGCCAGATGCAGCTGCTCGCGGTGAAGCCCATCGCACGCTGGCAGATCTGGATGGGCAAATGGCTCGGTATCATGTCGCTGAATGCGGCACTCCTGCTGCTCGCGGGCGGGGCGGTCTACGGCCTGTTGCAATGGCGCGCCACCAAGCTGCCGGCGCCGGAACAGGCGAAGTTGCGGAGCGAAGTCCTCGTGGCGCGCGGCTCGGCGAAGGAGCGCAGTTGGGAAAACGAAATCAACGCCACAACGGAACAGGAATTGACCAAGCGGTTGAAGAACAGCCCCGTTTCCGCAGCGGAGATTTCCGAAGTGCGGAAGCAGATCCGCGAGCAGGTCAAAACGGCGTGGCAGATCGTGACGCCCGGCCAGGCACGCATCTGGCAGATCGATTTGGGTTCGGCGAAAGACAGCCTGCGCGATGTGCCATTGCAACTACGGGTGAAATTCAACGCCGCGCAGTCGAGCGCGGGCGGGACCTTCACCGCGCTCTGGCAGGTGGGAACTCCCGAGACGCCGCAGGTCACGCGGCTCGAACCGATGAGTCTGGCCCCGGACACGTTCCACGAGTTTGCGATTCCCGCAAATCTTTTGGACGAGAAAGGTATGCTCACGATTGTCTTCGCGAATCCGAACCGCACCACCCTGCTGTTCCCACTGGAGGACGGTATGGAGGTGCTGTATCGCACCGGCGGTTTCGGGGGAAATTTTCTGCGCGGGCTGGGTATCATTTTCTGCTGGATGGGATTACTGGCAGCCATCGGGCTGGCGGCAGCGAGCCAGTTGTCGTTCCCGGTGGCGGCGTTTTTCTCGCTGGCAGTCCTGGTCATGGGGCTTTCGAGCGGCACGATGGCGAATGCGGTGGAGAACGGCACCGTCGCGGGCGTGGACGAAGAGAGCGGCATCGCCGGCCGCTCGATCATCGACGGCGTAGCGCTGCCGGTATTCAAGGGCGCGCTGGTGATCATCAACCTCGTGAAAGGCTTTTCGCCGATTGACTCCTTGAGCAGCGGCCGCAGCATCACTTGGAGCGAGCTGGGGCGGGCGTTCGCGCAGATTGTGCTGCTGCTCGGCGGATTTTTCGCGCTGGTCGGCATGGTCCTGTTCCGCCGCCGCGAGCTGGCCACAGCGCAAGTCACCCAATGAACCGTCGGCTGAAACAAATCCTGCTCCTGTTGCTCGCGGCCCTGCTGTTGGCGGGCATTTCGCGCGTGCAGACTGCGCTGAATCACGACCGCGAGACACTGGGCCTCACGCGCGTGACGCCGCTGGAGAATGCGCCGCCGCTGCTGGCATTCACCACCGTCGCCCTGGGCGGTTTTCGCGGTTTGATCGCCAATGCGCTTTGGATCCGCGCCTCGGAATTGCAGGACAACGACAAGTTTTTCGAAATGGCGCAACTGGCGGACTGGATCACCAAACTCGAGCCGCATTTCGTGCAGGTCTGGATAGTCCAGGGTTGGAACATGGCTTACAACATCTCGGTCAAATTCAAGGATTACTCCGACCGGTGGAACTGGGTGCAACGCGGCATCTCCCTGCTGCGCGATGAAGGGCTGCGTTACAACCCGAACGAACTCCTGCTTTACCGCGAGCTGGCGGGTTTCTTCCAGCACAAGATGGGCGCGAATATGGACGATGCGAACATGTATTACAAACGCGCGTGGTTCGAGGAGATGTATCAGTTTTTCCCCACCAACGCGCCGGATTACGCCGCGTTGATCTCACCGCAGACGCCCGAAGCGCGCGTCGCCACCCGGAAGTTAGGCGAAATCTACAAGCTCGATCCCGCGTTCATGCAGGATGTGGACCGGCGTTTCGGGCCGATGGAATGGCGGCTGCCGGAGGCGCACGCGATCTACTGGGCGGCGCGCGGCCTCGCGGTGGCCCAAGCCAACCCCGAACGCGTCAACCCGGAGGATCTGATCCAACTGCACCGGATGATCTATCAATCCATGCAGATCGCCGTCGTGCGCGGCCGCGCAATTGCCTCCGCCAACGGCAAGCTCCTCGACCTCGCTCCCAACCTCGCAATCATCGGCAAGGCCAACGACGCTTACGAACAAGCCATGCGCGACGACGCCAAGAACCGCGACCAGATCGTCGTGGGCCACCGCAACTTTTTGCGCGACGCCGTCTACTACCTCTACACCTACAACCGCGAGGCGGAAGCAGCCCAGTGGTTTGCTTATCTGGGAAGGGCCTACCCGGAAAAGCCGCTGGTCAGCCGCCCTGACAGCCTGCCCGGCAAAATCACGCTCGACGAATACGTCTATGCGCGCATCGAGGAAGAAGTGGGCGACACCTCGCGCGACAAGACCAAGATGTTGCTCGAAGGATTGCTCACTACCTACTACTACAGCCTCGCCATCGGCAACGACGACCGCGCGACGGGGTTTGAACGGATGGCCCAGAAAATCTGGGTCCGCTATCGGAGCAAAACGGAAGGCACCGGCGAACGCATCAGCATCCCTCCTTTGAACAGCATCAAGCAGGACGTCCTCCGCCGCGTGCTCGACCCCGAGCGCGGCTTCCCCCCCGAACTCGCGCTTCCGCTCCGCACCGCTCTCGGCCTGCCCGCCCCCACCAACGCGCCGCCCGCCGCCAGCCCCGACCGGACGACCCCGTGAAGCCGGGCGTCTTCAAGCTGGTAAATTTCCCCGTTTCCGTTAGTGTGACTTTCTGAATGTCCGAAGTCGTTCTCGCCTTTAACCAAGCCGACTGGCCGGTGCTGCTGCTGGATGCCGAAGGGCGGATCCGCCACGGCAACGCCGCCGCCACCGGCGTCTTTGGCGCGCCGGTGAAGAGCGGCACGGGGCGGCTCGCGGACATCTGGGGCACGGGCAATTCCACTGCACCCAAAGATTTTCTCAACGACTGGTCGCGTGCCGCGCACGGGACCGCGCCGCTGAATTTTCTGGGGCAGAACGGCAACCCCGTAGTCCTCGTCACCTCGCTGTGCCAGTTCACCCACGAGGGACAGCCGCAATTCCTCCTGCAGCTCCTCCCGCCGCCGCCGGAAACCCGCCCCGCCCCGCCCAGCGCCACCGGCTCCAGCGACAACGCCGCCCTCATCCAGAAACAAAAGCTTGATTGCGCCCTCCAGCTCGCCCGCACCATGGCGCTGGATTTCAACAACGCGCTCACCAGCATCCTCGGCCACACCTCGCTCCTGCTCAGCCGCGCCGAGGCGGACCATCCCTGGCGCGCCTCCCTCGTCGAAGTGGAAAAATCCGCCGCGCGCGCCGCTGAGATCGCCAGCGACCTCGCCGCCTTCAGCCGTCAGGAAAAAGAAACCCGCGCCCAGGCTGCCGGCAACCTCAACCAATTGCTGCAACGCACCGCCGAACTGTTCCAGAACTCCGCGCCCGGCAAGGCCACTTGGCAATTGCAGCTCGGCCGCAAACTTTACGCCGCCAAATTCGACGAGGCCAAGCTCCAGCAGGTCTTCGCCCGCATCCTCGAAAATTCCCTCCAAGCCCTTGGCAAAGACGGCCGCATCACCATCCAGTCCCGCAACCTCGAACTGACCCAGCCCACCCAGGACCGCAACGTCCAGCTCCCCGCCGGCAGCTACATCTGTGCGGAAATCACCGACACCGGCTGCGGTATCCCGGCGGAAGTGTTGCCCCGCATCTTTGAACCCTTTTTTACCACCAAGAAAGCCCCGCACCGCGGCCTTGGTCTCGCGTGGGTCTACGGCGTCATCAGCAACCACGGCGGCGGCGTAGCTGTTTCCAGCCAGCCCGGCGGCGGCACCTCTGTGCGCGTCTATCTTCCGGCAGACAGCAAGGTCCTGCAAGCCACCTCCTTCGACAACCACGAGCTCAAGGGCGCCGAAACCATCCTCATGGTAGACGACGAAGACCTGCTCCTCACGATGGGCCAGGCCATCATGTCCGCCTTCGGCTACAAGGTCATCACCGCCAACAGCGGTCAGAAAGCTCTGGAAATCCTCGCCAAAAACGAGCCGCCCATTGATCTGCTCATCACCGACCTCGTCATGCCTGGCATGAGCGGCCGCGAACTCGTCGAGCAAGCCCGCAAGACCGTGCCCGACCTCCGCATCCTGCGCACCAGCGGCTACGTCTTCCCCGGCAAGGACGAGAACGATATTGCCTATCTCCAGAAACCGTTCACCAGCCGCGAACTCCTCATCAAAGTCAAAAACGCCCTAGCCGACCCCGGGGAATAAACCGGGTCGCGCCCCATTCCGTTCGAAATTCATTGTTATGAAATCCTACAAAATCGCAGCCCTCGCCGGAGACGGCATCGGCCCCGAAGTCATGCGCGAAGCCATTCAGGTCCTCCGCGCCGCCGCGAAAAAATTCGGCTTCACTCTCACCATCACCGAAGCCCCCGTCGGTTGAGCCGTCATTTACGCCGCCGGCAAAGCCTT
>JAFMIX010000157.1 GCA_017853785.1 Verrucomicrobiales bacterium | reverse complement strand
CTCCGGCCTGTCACCCGCAACGCCGCCGCCACCCGGTCCACCGCCTGATGATGCGAGCTGTTTACCCCCAGTTTCCGGCTGCCAAGAATCTTGGCCAGCAACGAATCCGCTGTCAATTGCACTTCATGCACCACCGCGCCCTTCCGATCCGAACGGTCATGATTGATCGCCTGCGGCAACTGGGTCGCGATGTCCACCAGCAAAGTCCCGCCCAACGCCACGTTCAACAATTGCTGCCCCCGGCAGATTGCCAGCAACGGCTTCCGCTGCCGCAACGTCTCCGCGATGACCAGCAACTCCCGCAAATCGCGGGGCCGATCCGTCGGCCCGACCGTCCGCCGCAACCGCGCCGGCAGCCGCGCGCGATACAGCGCCGGGTTCACATCGTCACCGCCCGTGAGCAGCACGCCATCGCAGCGCCGCACGCTCTCCGCCACCAACGCCCGTTCCGCCGCGCACGCCAGCACCACCGGCAAGCCGCCACCGAGCATGACCGCCTTGGGATAATTCTCCGAGAGACTCAACGAGACATCGCCAAACTCTACACCCTTTTTTTCGGTGCTTGCGGAAACCAGGATTAACGGCGGTTGGCCCATGGGCGCGGACTGTAGCCGACGCCGGCGGCCATTGTCAGTGAAAAATCCGTTCCGGCACTCCATGCGTGCTGACTCGAAGCGCAATGATGCTAGCCGGCTGAAAAAACGGTGTTTGTTCCGGGTTTCATCTGTGGCTAAACTGGCGCCGTGATTGCTTTGCTTGATTACGGTTCGGGAAATCTTCGCAGCGTCCACAAGGCGTTGCTGAAAGTCGGCGCGCAGGTGCGACTCGCGAAATCGCCGGGCGAAATCGGAGAAGCGCGGGCGATGGTTTTGCCTGGCGTCGGCGCGTTCGACGACTGTATCAATGCGCTCCAGAAACAGCAGTTACTTGCGGCGGCAAAGGATTTCATCCGGACCGGCAAGCCGTTCCTCGGCATCTGCGTGGGCTATCAGGCGTTGTTTGAAAAGAGCGAAGAATTCAATTCCTGCGCGGCGGGACTCGGCGTGTTCGGCGGCAAGGTTGTGAGGTTCGCGGAAACACCGGAGCTGAAGATTCCGCAAATAGGATGGAATCAGATCGAAATTGTCCGGACGGATTGCCCGCTCTATCGCGGTATCCCCAGCGGCAGCCACGTCTATTTCGTGCACAGCTTTTACCCGCAGCCGACCGATGTGAGCATCGTGGCGACTCGCACGACTTATGGTGCGCCGTTCGCATCTTCAGTCTGGCGCGACAATGTGTTCGCCACGCAGTTTCACCCGGAGAAAAGCCAGAACGTCGGACTGCAATTGCTCCGGAATTTCGTCGCACTGGCGAAGCAGCCGGGCGTTTCTCGCGCGAAAAAGGCCGGCTAGAAAGCTGCCCCGATGACCTAGCATTGTGGCTTGATCAACCGCGCGTTATTTCGCGTGCAACTTGATGAAGTTCACGTTCGAGCGCACTTGGGGCACGCTGTTCATCCAGTCGTTTTCGTGTTCGATGGAGATGTGGCCGTCGAATTTCTGTTTCTTCAATTCCTCCAGGCAGCCGGCGAGATCGCCGACCCCTTCGCCGGCGACGACCACCGGGGCCTTGCCGAAATCCTGCTTGTCCTTGAAATGCACGCTGATGATGCGGCCGTTGAGGATGCGGAGACATTCCACCGGCTTCAGATTGGAGGTGCACCAGTGGCCGAGGTCGGCGCAGGCGCCGACACGGGAGTCGCGGCTTTCGACGACGCCTAGGATGTAGAGCGGATGCCAGACTTTATACTTGGGATTGCTCATGGAGCCGCCGTGTTGGTGGAATGCGACCTTGATGTCAAATTCTTTGGCCGCCACTTCCCACGCCGCGATCTGCTCGGTGGACTCAGAGCAGACAGAGTAAAGGCTCATCTTCTTGGCGAACGTCATGATGGCTTGCACGTCCTCGGGGTTCTGCGCGCCGACGACGCCGTAGTTCACGGCATGGACTCCCAGTCGCTTGCACTCGGCGAGGAGTTCGTTCATCGAATCTTCGGACATGGTGTGATGCACCTTGTTAGTCGAGCCGGGTTTAAGGCGCTGACCGGGATAAAATTCGATCATGTTTGCGCCCGCTTCCTTCGCCTTGGCGATGGCTTCAAACGCGCTGAATTCCTTGAACGTGTAGGCTTGGACGCCGATAAACCAGCCTTCCTGGCGCAGGTTTTCGGGAATCGGTGCGGCGTGAAGGGTGGGCAATAATAATGCGAGGGCGGAGATTTGGGTGATGAATTTCATGCCGGAATTATACAGTCCCGGGGGTTTGCCGCAAATTTGTTGTCTGCCTTTCCAGGCGACAGCGCGGAAACCCATATCGCCACCCGGACCAATTACCACTTGTCCCGCTTCCCGACCGCTATTAGGATGCAGCAGCAATTTTACCGGTGGTTTCACCGGCAATCTGGGATCACCAAACAAAAAATCAAACAAACCAAACGCCACTCCATTATGCCCCACGAACTCGCTCCCCTGCCCTACGACAAAGCTGCGCTCGAACCCCACATCGACGCGCTCACCATGGAAATCCACCATGGTCGCCATCACAAGGCCTACGTGGACAACCTCAACAAAGCCATCGCCGGCAACGTCGCTCTCGAAGCCAAGTCGCTCGAACAGGTCATCCGCGACTTGAGCGCCGTGCCCGACGCCATCCGCGGCCCGGTCCGCAATAACGGCGGCGGTCATTGGAATCACACCTTCTTCTGGAATTCCCTCGCGCCGAAAGCTGGCGGCACGCCGTCCGGCCCGTTGGCGGATGCCATCAATGCCGCGTTCGGTTCCTTCGCCGACTTCCAGGCCAAGTTTGAAGCCGCTGGAATCGGTCGCTTTGGCAGCGGCTGGGCGTGGCTCGTTTCCAACAACGGCAAGCTCGAGATCGTCTCCACCGCCAACCAGGACAACCCGCTCATGGGCAAAGCCGTCGCCGGTTGCGAAGGCAAGCCCCTCCTCGGCGTGGACGTCTGGGAGCACGCTTACTACCTGAAATACCAGAACAAGCGCGCCGACTATCTCAAGGCCATCTGGAACGTCGTGAATTGGAGCGCCGTCGCCGCCCGCCTGTAAGCGCCGCCTGAAAATTCAAAGGCCACGCCCGGAAACGGTCGTGGCCTTTTGCTTTCTCCTGAAAATCACAGCGCGACCTTCAGCGCCGTGTTTTCCATCCATCGGCGGGCATCAACTCAACAGCTTTTTTGCCTGTGCCAACGCCTCATCCAACTTCGTTGCGTCCTTGCCGCCGCCGCGGGCATTGTCCGGCTTGCCGCCGCCTTTGCCACCCACGATGGGCGCGATGGTTTGGATGATTTTGCCGGCCTGAACCTTCACCGTGAAGTCGGATGAAACCGCCGCCACAAGCGCCACCGCGCCATTGGTCGCGCCGCCGAGAACGACCACGCCTTTGAACTGGTTTTTCAGCGCATCCACGACAGCCTGCAGGAAATCACCGTCCACGCCACCGACGTTGTGGATGATGGCGGGAATCCCGTTCAGCGGCTGCACCCGTTCCAACAACTCACTCGCGGCGTTGTAAGCCTCGCGTTGCTGCGCGGCTTTGAGCTGTTTTTCCAAGTCTTTCTGGTTCACGAGCATCGCCTCGATTTTCTTTTCCAGTTCGTGCAAGGGCGAATTGATCTTGTCCGCGACGTTGCGGATGAGCTGCAGTTGCGAATTCGCCAACGCGTAAGCCTCGAGTCCGGCGACAGCTTCGATGCGCCGCACGCCCGCCGCGATCGCGCTTTCGCCGACAATGCGGAACAGGCCAATCTCACCGGTCGCCCGCGTGTGCGTGCCGCCGCAGAGTTCCATGGAATAACCGTCCAGCTTCCCGGCTCTGCCGCCGATCTGGACGACGCGGACGGTATCGCCGTATTTGTCGCCGAAGAACTGCATCACGTCTTTGCGATTTTTTACGTCGGCGTGCGGCACTTCCGTCCACGAAACTCCGGCGTTTTCAAGGATGCGCTCGTTGACGAGTTTCTCGATGTCGGCGACCTGTGCGGGCGTGAGCGGCGCGCTGTTAAAGTCGAAGGTTAACTTGTCCGGACCGACGAACGAACCTTTCTGCGACGCTTCCTTGCTGGCGACTTCGTGCAACGCCCAGTGGAGCAAATGGGTGACGGTGTGGTGGCGCTGGATGGCATCGCGACGGGATTTATCCACGGCGAGCGTGACGCCTGCGCCGATGGCGGGAGCATCGCCACCTTCGACAAAGTGCAGGAAGGTGTTGCCGGACTTCTGCGTGTTGGTGACGCGCCAGAGCTGGCCGCTGCCGGTCAACTCGCCGGTGTCGCCGACCTGGCCGCCCATCTCGGCGTAGCACGCGCTGGTGTCGAGGATGACGGCGGTCTTGTCTTTGAGCGACACGACTTCCACGACTTTGGCCTGAACCGCAAGGTTTTCGTAGCCGACGAACTTGGTGGGCGTGGTGGTTTCGATTTGCGAGAGCGAAATGACTTCCTTCTTCTGCGCGGCGCGAGCGCGGGTGCGCTGCTCTTCCATCAACTTCTCAAAGCCCTCTTTGTCCACGGTCAGGCCGCGTTCGCGCGCCATCAACTCGGTGAGGTCGAGCGGGAAGCCGTAGGTGTCGTAGAGTTTGAAAGCAAAATCGCCTGAAACAATTGTTCCTTTGTCGAGGGTGGTCGTGACAATTTTTCCAGTTTCAACCACAGGCGCAACTACGGCAGCCGTTGGGTATGCGTCGCCAGTCTTAATTGCCAATGCATCTGCTGCAGTGTTTGTTACTGTCTCAAAAAGTTCGATGCCCCTATCCAACGTCTTATTAAACGCCTCCTCCTCGATGCGAATAACGTCCTGCACATGTTTCCTCTTGGCGCGGATTTCGGGGAAGATATCGCCGAAGTTGTCGGCCACGACGCTCACGAGTTTGTAGAAGAACGGTTCGCGGAAACCTAGCGTGCGACCGTAACGTACGGCACGCCGCAGGATGCGGCGGAGGACGTAGTTGCGGTCGCTGTTGCCGGGCTGGATGCCGTCGGCAATGGAAAAGCTGAGCGTGCGGATGTGGTCGGCAATGACGCGGAACGCGACGTCGATCTTCTCCTGCTCGGTGTCGCCGGTGCTGCCGGCTTTGGGGAGCGTCGAGCCGTATTTATTGCCGCTGAGCTTTTCGATGGCGTCGAAGAGCGGGCGGAAGACGTCGGTCTCGTAATTGGAAATCTTGGCGTTCTGGAAATCGGTCAGGTTCTTCGTGCCTTGGATGATGCTGGTGACGCGTTCGAAGCCCATGCCGGTGTCCACGTGCTTGGCGGGCAGCGGCGAGAATGTGCCGTCGGGATTGGCGTTGTATTGGATGAAGACGTTGTTCCAGATCTCGATGCAGCGGGCGTCAGAACCGTTGACGAGGGCGCGGCCGGATTTCTGCGCGGCGAGGTCGGTCTGCGCCAGGCCGGGGCGGAGGTCCACGTGGATTTCGGTGCACGGACCGCACGGGCCGGTTTCGCCCATCATCCAGAAGTTGTCTTTCTTGCCGCCGTTGACGATGTGGATGTCGGGATC
>JAFMIX010000156.1 GCA_017853785.1 Verrucomicrobiales bacterium | reverse complement strand
CTCCATCCTCCATCCGCTATCATCTTCCCTCCGTCCCCGCCCCCCATCTGTGCCCAAGAAATCAATCAGCTCCGCGCTTCGTGTCTTTGTGGTTAAATAGCCATTTTTTTCTGCTTTTCAAATTTTCCTTTCGCCCGCCCGTGAGAGGTTGAACAGGATGGCGCATAGAATCAGGAACAGGAACAGCACGGAATGGACTTGGAGCGGGAAGTCAAACCGCGCATGCGCCAGGCAACCCGCCAGTGCCAGCCAGATCAGCGCCGCGAACCGCCACCCGCAGCGGATGCCCCCCGGCAGCCCGCGCCGCCCCAGCACCACCAGAAATGCGGCGGCGATCAACGCGCTGCCCACCCAGCCGAAGGTGATGCGGGTCTCCAGCCAGTCGTTGTGCAGTTGCGCGGGCCAGTATTCGTCCGGCGAACTGCGGTAGAACTGGAACAGCATGTCGAAGCTGCCGGGCCCGGTGCCAAATACGGGATGTTCGGCCGCCATGATGCGGCCCACGTCATACATCCGCTCGCGATTGCTCACGTTCAAATCCTTCATGCGTTCCCCCAGCTTGTCGCCGCCGAGCGCGAAGGCGGCCAGCAGCGTGCCGAGCCCCAGGACAAACAATCCAAGCTTGGTCGCGCCCTGCGCCGGTTTGAGCGCGGCCAGCAGGAGCAGCGTCGCCACCGCCAGATTGAGGCTGGCCACGATGGCGCCGCCGCGGCTGTAGGAGATGATCGGACAGACGGCGATGAGCACCGCGATCAGCAGCAGCCAGTGATGCCGGCGGGGCTTGGTCGGATTTTTCTGGGCGGCGGCGATTTCCGCCGCGCGCCGGAGCGTCCACCAGAACCCGAGCACCACCGGCCAGAGCAGGTTGAAGTACTGCGCCGCATTGCTGCGGTAGGCATACGGGCCGAACTGCGATTCGGCATCGCGGTTCAGCCGGGTGGGGAGATACCAGAGCAGCTTGTTCGTGCCGCTGAAACGCTGCGCCATCCCTTGGAGGGCCAGCAGGGCGCCGTTGAGGCTCAGCACCCACAGCAGCCGCCGCAGCCGTTCGGGCAGCAGCGTGATCCGGCCCGGCTCGGCGGTCGCGCCGGCAGCAGCTTTGCGTTCCGCCCGGAGTTCCCCGGCGGTCTTGCCCCGCAGCCAGTCGCCGATGCCCCAGAACGCGCCCGCCAGCCCCAGATAATTCCAGAACGCGATCCAGGTGCGCCCTTGGTCGTAGCTGCGTGGCAGCCAGGGAATGGTGTTCTTGAAATATTCGAAGCCGAAAAGGTCGGGCCGGTAATTGGCGCGCGCGTTCACCGCGCTGATCAGGCAGTAGAGCAGGATCGCCACCGTCAACAGCGCCAGCGCCGGCGTGGCCCCGCGGGCCAGCATGGTTTGGCGGGCGGAGTCGCCGGTCATGCTCCCGGCTTCATTCCCTGCCGGGGCGTCGCCCCAACGCGGCGGGCGGTAGCCGGTGCGCCCGTTGACCGCCAGTTTGGCCAGCACCAGTGCGCCCAGCAGATATCCCGCGCCCGCCATCGCCCACAGCGTCCACACCTGCGTGACGCCAAAAATGGTCCAGTTCGGCAGCGCCCGCGTGTTCGTGCAGCCGAACGCCCACGGACTGAAGATCACCATCGCGTAGATCACCGCCTCCGCCAACCGGTCGGCGCGCTGATTGAAGTTGAACGCGGCGACACTGAACGGCGCGGTCACCGCCCGGACGTTCGGAGCGCTTGATTCAGTTGGCAATGCCTCGGGGGCTTCGGACGACATGCCGGCTATTTGACGCAAAATGCGGACCCGATTCAAGCCGCCGTTAGAATCCGCCCAAGCGTTTGGAGTTCTGCCTTCCGGCGGGGTCGGAAAAGCCGCGTTGCTGCGCGGCCTGTTTCCGCTCTCAACTCTCAACTATCCTCTGTCAACTTCCTACCCCCTTCGTGCCTTGGTGTCTTCGTGGTTTAAACCCCATCCGTGTCCATCCGTGGTTGAATTGCTGAATTCCGCAGAATTTCTCCTTTTGCCTCCGGCGCATTTGCGGCAGATTCCCCCGCGTCCAGTCCTGAAATCGTTCGCGCCACCCATGAATTACCGCCAAAAGATTTTCACCAACTACCGCACCGTTCAGGCCTTGCCGCCCCAGTTGGACCTCGCCGCCGCCGACCACTGGGGGCGTGCCTTCGACACCTATATGCGCGGCTGGCTGCCGGCCTCCCCGGATGCCGCCATTGCGGACGTCGGGTGCGGCAGCGGCGTGTTGCTGCGTTTTTTCCAGAAGCGTGGCTACCGCAACCTCATCGGCGTGGACCTCAGTCCGGAACAGTTGCACGCCGCCCGGGCGGTCTGCGAAAACGTCCATCTGCAGGGCGCCACCGAATTTCTGCTCGCCCACCCCGGCGCGTTCGACCTCGTCATCTCGTTCGACCTCATCGAGCATCTGGGCAAGGACGAATTGCTCGATTTCCTGGCGGCGGCGCATGGGGCGCTGCGCCCCGGCGGGCGGCTGATCTTGCAGACGCCCAACTGCGCCAGCCCGTTCGGCATCGTGCAGCGGCACGCGGATTTCACCCACGAAATCGGGCTCACGCCCGGCGCGTTGGCGTGGTTGCTGCGCCTGACGGGCTTTGAAAAATTCCAAGCCCGCGAGCAGGGCCCGGTGGTGCACGGGCTGAAATCCTTTGTCCGGTTTGTGCTCTGGAAATGTTTGCGCCTCTACCTCGTCCTCTTCGATCTGGTCGAAACCGGCTCCGCTCAGGGCATCTACACCCGCGTGTTCATCAGTTCCGCCTTCAAGCCCGCCGCCGCCCGGCCGCCGCAGCCGTGAAATCCCTCGGCAAACCTTGGGGCGACCATGACTGAGCTTCCTCCTGAAACCGCCGCCGCCGCCGCTGCGCCCGCGCGCAAAGGCTGGCCCGCGCTGCTGGCGCGGCTGCAGTCGCACCGGGGCAAGATCGTGGCGGTGGGCTTGGGCCAGTTGGCCACGGGGTTGGGTTTGGCGGTGGGCTCGCGCGTCCTGACGGAGTTCGTCGCTCCGGAGGCGCTCGGCGAATACAAACTCGCCATTGGCATCGTCGGGCTGTTTACGGGGATTTTCTTCCGGCCGTTCATCCAGTTCGTGATGCGCCAGTATCACGACGCGGCGGAGCATCGGCAGGAAAGGGAATTTCTCGCGTTCGCCCGGAGCACCATCGCCCGGTTCGCCTTGGTTTTGGGATTTGCGCTGGCGGTCACGCTGTTCTTTTACGGCCGCAACACGCCCGGCCTCGGGCTGCTGGCCGCGCTGCTGGGAGGCGGGCTGCTTTACCTGCACGTTTCCTTGAGTTTTCAAAATGGCGTCCTCATCACGCAGAATCGGCAGCGGCTGGCGAACGTCCTCCGCACCGGCTATCAGTGCGGGACGCCGTTTGCGGTCGCCGCCGGGGCGTGGGCCTTGGGGCAGGACGGGCAGTTTCTGCTGCTGGCGGAATTGGTTTTTCTGGCGGTCGTGTTTGCGGTCAGTGTCGGGGTGGTGCGCGCTGCCGGCGCGACCGCCGGCCCGCCGGCGGCGGAACCGCAGCGTCGTGAGTGGACCGGCGAGGCGACCCGCTTTGTGGTGCCGATGCTCGGCGTGAGTTTGTTTTCCTGGATGCTGGGCGTTTCCGACCGGTTCATCCTCGCGGCCTGCCACTCGGCGCATGAAGTGGGACTTTACTCCGCTGTTTATGGACTTGGTTCGCAGCCGATGCTGATGGTGACGGGCCTGACCGCGCAGTTGGTGTATCCGTTCCTGTTCAAGGCCGCCGCACAGAAACGCGGGGCGGCGGAAACACTCATCCTGCGTTACGTCATCGCCACCGCCGTGCTCGCTGCCGTGCTCGGCCTGTGCGGGCTGCTCTTGTTTGGCAACCTGATCGTGGAACTGCTGCTGGCGGCGGAATACCGGACGGATGCGTTGCCGTTGCTCCTGTGGGTGGCGGCGGGCTATGCGCTGCTCGGCGTGGCTTCCTCGTTCGAACTCAAGGCGTATGCCGGCAAGAAAACCTCCGTCATCAGCACGGCCTACGGTGTGGCGGCGGCGACCAATCTGGGTTTGAACTTTCTCTGGATCCCTCATGCCGGGGCGTTGGGCGCGGCGCGCGCCACCTGTTTTGGGTTCCTCGCCTATTTGCTGGTGATGGCGGCGGCAAACCGTAAAGTTTTTGCGGCTGCAACGCCGTCGCCAAAAGACTAGTATCCCCGCTTCGCGTATGTCTCTCGTCATAAAAAAAATCACGATCCGGCTTCTTTGGGGCATTCTGGGCCGGCAGCGGCTGGTGCGGTTCGCCCGGATGCTCACCCGCGCCGCCCGTCTCGATGGCGCCAATGAGATGGGTGAAAACGGCGAGATGCTGGTCGTGGAAACCGCGCTGCGTCATGCCGCCGCCACCGGTGCGACGCCGGTGATTGTGGATTGCGGCGCGAACGTCGGCCATTACGTCATTTCCGTGGGTCAACGCACCGCCGCCCTTGGCCTCAAGGCGATCACCCTGCACGCCTTTGAGCCCGCCTCGGCCACCCTCGCCACGCTCCGGAAGAATCTCGCGGCGCAATTGCCCGCCATGCCGGTGGTGGTCAACCAGTGCGCGCTGTCCGATGCCGCCACGGGGCCGCGCACGTTGCACATCGTCCACGACAACGCGGGGGTGAACTCGCTGCTGCCCGGCGATTTCAGCCCCTCCGCCTACACCGAGACCGTGCCGGTGAGCACGTTGGACGAGTATTGCGCGGCGGCCGGGATTGCCGCCGTCCTGCTGCTCAAGATCGATACCGAAGGCAACGACCACAACGTCCTGCTCGGCGCGCGCGGCCTGTTGCAGCGCGGCCAGATCGAACTGGTGCAGTTCGAATACAACTACCGCTGGATCTACGCTCGGAAATATCTCCGCGATGTCTTTGAACTGGCCGCCACCACCGGCATGAAGCTCGGCAAGGTCACGCCGCGCGGCATCGAGTTCTATCCCGAGTGGCATCCCGAGCTGGAGACGTTCGTGGAGGGCAATTACTTGTTGTGCCGTCCCGACTGGGTGCAACGTTTCCCTACCGTCGTGTGGTGGGGGCAGGGGATTTTGAAGTCTCGCAACGGCGTCCCGGCCCCGGCGGCTGCCGGTAAACCCTGAATATTTTCTCCGGAGCACGAGTGAACACGAAGCGATATGAATGGAATTGCGCGGGTAGGGCGCGTCACTCCGTGCGCGCCGTTCCTGTTCCCCAATTTGGTAGGGCAGTGCCGCCCCATCCGTGTTTCATCCGTGTTTCATCTGCCTGCCTCGCCGTCCCGTCGCGCCGACCTGTCGCGCCGAAGCAGCGCGAAGGCGGAAATCGGACGAAGACGGAAGCTTGGCTGAGGCGGGCGGCTAAAAACCCTCAACTCGGTTTCCTTTGCGCCTTTGCTCCTTCGCGCCTTGGCGTTAAATTTCGCCGTGCCTCGATCGCCGTTTCCCCAAGTATTTGAAATCCGTTCATGAATATCCCGAATCCGAATTCCCGCCCGCCGTTGCGCATCCTGTTCGTCGGGGCCATGAACATCGGCAGCCATTCCGGCGGCATGGCGCGGGCGCTGGTCCG
>JAFMIX010000155.1 GCA_017853785.1 Verrucomicrobiales bacterium | reverse complement strand
CGCGTATCGGCCCGGATCGGCCTGAACGTAAAGGCCCGGATCAGTCCGCGCCAGACGCCCAGCGGCGGCGGCTATAATTTCATAGATGGCTACGTGCTGCCGGATTCCAAGGCGGCGGATGCGGGGCTGCCCTTCGCGTTCGATCCCACCGGCACCTACCCGGATGGCATCACCCACAATTGGGGTTACGACAATTCCGCCCGCCAGAACGACGCGGGGAACCGGGAGGTTTTGCTGACCTCGCTGGGAGGGGGCGATCCGCTCGCGCGATCGGAATGTCTCGATGCCCTGCCGGGAGTGGAACTCAGCTACCAGCGGGAACTGGGCACGCATGGAAAGTGGCGTTACGGGGCGGAGGTGGCCTTGAATTTCATGAACATCTGCATGAAAAGCAGCTCGGGCTACTCAGGCAGCGCCGATCAATATCGCTATTCCTACGACTTCAGGCCCGATGTGGTTGGCAATGTTCCGCCGGCGGTCTATCAAGGCACTTACGACCTCAACCTCGGTGGTCCGAACTTCGACATCAGCGGTTTGCCGACGCCTCCTCCCAACACCGTGCTGGTGGACATCGCCGGGCGGCACAAATTTGATGCCGACATCTGGGGGTTGCGCGTTGGGCCCTATCTTCAATACCCGCTCGGCACGAACGTGGACTTGAACATCATCGGCGGTCTGGCCGTCGCCTTGGTGGACTCCAGTGCTTCATGGTCAGAAAGCGTCACCGTCGGCGGCGTCACGGATTCTCCGCTCTCCGGTCAAGGCGATGACCGCGATCTGCTGTGGGGCTACTACGTCGGGCTGAACCTCTCCTGGCATCTGAACCAGCGGTGGGATTTGAACGGCGGCGTGCAGTTCCAGGATGTGGGCGTGTATTCCAGCAACGTCGGTAATCGCAGCGTGGAACTCGATATGAGCGAATCCATCTACATCACCGTGGGGCTCAGCTATAAATTCTAAATCTGGCGCGGCATTCCTCCGTCGGAGAATGAGTCCGCTCATTCTCCGATTTTTTTGTGGCAAGCCGGGGGTGGCGTCTGTTAGCGGGCGTATTGCCGGATGACCGGCTGCCACCACGCCGCCAGATTTTCCGCCGGGCGCAACCACGCCTGCTGATGCAGCCAGACCATCACTTCAGCGTCGGACAGGAGGAGCATCCGCTCGGCGGGCGCTAATTTCTCCGGGCCACTGGCCAGCAACGTCTCGCCCAGCACCCGGACCTGTGGCGTGCCCACGCCGAGCTTGGCGAGCGTTTCCGCGTAGGCGGGATTCATCCGCTTCTCACGCAGCAGCGAAACGTGGATGGCGTTGATGTAGGGATCCAGCACGGCGGCGGCGATGCCGGAATTTACGGGCTTGGCCGCGAGCCCGCCCTTGATCTCCAGCATGGTGATGCGGTCATGCAGCGAGATCAGCTCGATGGGCGGCGTGGTCTCCTCGGGGGTGAGAAACAATCCCGCATCGCGCGCGCGTCCGCCGAGATTGGCGCGGCTCGTCAACACGCTCAATGGCACGGCCAGCACCATGCCCGCCAGCACGGGCGCCAACCACCAGAAGGCCGCGCGGTCGAACCAAAAGATCATCCCGCCCCAAAGCACGCCGGTGACCATCTGCCACCACTGGCTGCGGAGCGCGTAGAGCCACGCGGTGCCGTCCGCGCCGCGCTGCTGCGTAGCCCAAGTGACGGTCGTGCCGAGCAGGTTGCTGATGACGAACTGCGTGTGCCAGAGCATCTGCAGCGGCGCGTGCAGCGTCGAGAAAATGGTTTCCGCGACCGCGCCGCCGGTGGCGTTGGCGAGGCTCCCGAATGCGCGCTGGCGCTTGAAGTCGCGCGAGAGATCCACCAGGGCGAGGATTTTCGGAAGCATCAGCACGCTCATGCAGATGATGAAGATGAGGAAGGCGTGCGCGGTAGGATCTATGTTCTGCAGCCAAGCAATCTGGCTCCCGGCGGGAATGAGCGAGAGGTTGGTGTATTCCCAAAAAAGGCGGATCCAAACGTAGGTGAGCATGAACAGCAGCCACAGCGGGCTGGCGAGGTAGCCGAAAATCCCCATGAGCAGATGAATCCGGCTGGTGGAACGCAGCCCGCGCGCGAAGAGCACCATGCCGTGCTGGAGATTGCCCTGACACCAGCGGCGGTCGCGCTGGGCATTCGTGATCAAGTCCTGCGGCGCTTCCTCGTAGCTGCCTTCGAGGTCGTGCGCGAGCCAGACCTGCCAGCCTTCCTTGAGCATGAGCGCGGCCTCGACGAAGTCGTGCGAGAGAATCTGGCCGCCGAAGGGTTTGCGGCCGGGCAGTTGCGGCAGATCGCAGTTCTGCATGAACGCTTCGGTGCGGATGATGGCGTTGTGGCCCCAGTAATTGCCGAAGCCCTGCGCCCAGAAATTCAGCCCGGCGATGAACACCGGCGCGTAGAGGCGGTTGGCGAATTGCTGGATGCGCCCGAAGAGCGACTGCGCGTTGATGAGCGCGGGCACGGTCTGGATCAGGCCCACGCCGGGATGCGCCTCCATGAGCCTCACCAAGTCCACCACGGTGTCGCCGCGCATGATGCTGTCGGCATCACAGCAGATGAAGTAGCGGTAGCGGCGGCCCCAGTGGTTGAGGAAGTCGCGGATGTTGCCGGATTTCTTGCCTTCATTTTCCACGCGGCGGCGGTAGTAGATTTTGCCGAGCGCGTTCAGGTCGCGGGTGAGTTCGCACCAGCGGCGTTCTTCCTCGATCCATTTGTCGGGATTCGTGGAGTCGCTCAGGATGAAGAAATCGAAGCGCGCGAGGTGGCCGGTGCGCTCGATGGATTCGTAGGTGGCGCGCAGTCCCTCACAGACGCGGCCCGAGTCCTCGTTGAAGACCGGAAACACGATGGCCGTGCTCGTGCCGGAGATGTCCTGCGAGCGGAATTCCTTCAGCCGCGTGATGGCGCGGGAGTCGCCGAGCAGTCGCGCCACGAAGCCGAACACGCCGTGCACGCAGCCGATGGCCGCGAGCAGAAACAGGATGATGAACAGCACCAGCAGCACCGTGCGGGACGTGGACCAGCCCGTGCGCCACAGCAAATCCGCGAACAGCAGCGAGACGAACCCCGTCAGCAGCACCGCCGTGGAGAAGAACACGAACACGCGCAACCCGCGTCGGCGCGCCATGAACGGGGTTATCTGCACGGAAGGTTTTTCAGTGGCGGGCATGTCAGTGTGTGAGTTTGAAGAGGGCAACCAGGATGGCGCCGAACAGTAGCCACACGAGAATCATCTTGGTGTAGGACAGGCGGGTGAAGTTCGTGAGCGTGGCGATGGGGCCAAGATCGAGCGGGCGCGGCGACATCTGCGAGAGCTGGAAGTCCGGGCCGGAGCGGATGAACGTCTCGCGCATGGCGGTGACAAATTCGGCGGGCCACGGGCCGGGGCGCAGGAATTGGTCCTGCCATTTGCCGGGCATATCGGCGAGCAGCAGCGCAAGGCGGCCCCGCGTGGAAAGCATGTGGTCGGTGCCGGTGGGCGGGTGGTTCAGCACCTGGCCGAACCATTCGGTGACAAGCGCATCGAGTTCCTGCACGGCGATCTGCGTGGCGGAGAGTTGCGGCTCGTTCGGTGCGCGGCGCATGGCGCGGCGGAGGACTTGGATGACGAGGCGGCCCAGCAGGACTTTGTTGCGGATGCGGAGCGCGTGGAAATAGCTCTCCACCTTGGCGTAGGCGGCGTTCCATTCATCGAGCGAACGCCCGGCCATCTGCCCGGGCTGGTCGGTCAGAGCGGACTCCAGTGATACGTCCATGTTTCGCTTCCAACCTCCTCTCCGTGTTGCAGCGTGCAGCGGAGGTCCACCGGATCGCGGTTGCCGGCGGCAGGTTCAAATTTGAGGATGACGCGCACGCCGCCGCTGATGGGGTTGGCGAATACTTGGTTCTCGGAAATCACGGCGTTGCCGCTGCAGCTGGCGATGGCGATGGGGAGTTTGCCTTCCGGTGCGTCCTTGAGTTTGCCGCCGCGGAAATCAATGGCCACCATGCGGCGTTTTTCGTTGCGGTCGTCTTTGCCGAAGCGGGTGGCGGTCACGGTGGCGAGGTTGCCGCTCAATTTTCCGTCGAGTTCGCGTGTCCAGTGCAGTTTGTAGGCGAAGCGGTAGGGCTGCATCGGCTGGGGCAGGGGCGTGGGCGACCAAAACGCGGCGATGTTATCCAGCCCCTCGTAGTTCGCGCTCAACTCCAGCAGGTGGATTTCACCCGCCCCCCAATCGCCGCGCGGCTCGACCCAGACGCTGGGGACTTGGTGGTAGTAATTGAAGATGTCCTGGTAGGCGGCGAAACTGCGTTCGCGCTGGAAGAGGCCGAAACCCAGCACGCCCGAGCAGGCGAAGCGCTGGTGGCGCATCACGCCGGGGTTGTTGAGCGGCCGCCAGAGGGTTTCGCCGTTGCCGAGTTTCATGAGCAACCCGTCGCTGTCGTGGACTTCCGGGCGGTAATCATCGAACTTGCGCTCGGAGTTCTTCCCCAGGAAAAACATCGAGGTGAGCGGCGCAATGCCGAGGGATACGAGCGGTTTGCGATTCGGATTCACGGCCTTGACCTGCTTGTCTTCGCGCAGGAACACGACGCCCTCGATCTCGCACACGGTCGTCGCACCGGGACGGATGACGAAGCTATACGCGCCGGCGCAACTCACGCTGTCCAGGATGGCGTAGAGGCGCAGGGCGCTGTCGCCGGGCTGCGGCTTGCCGAGCCACCAGTCGGTGAAGATGGGAAATTCCTCCGGGCGGTCGGTCTCGCCGGAATCAATGGCGAGGCCGCGGGCGGATTGGCCGTAGCGTTGCCCCTGGCCGAGCAGGCGGAAATAACTCGCGCCGAGGAAGGAGCCGAGTTCGTCCCATTTGCCGGGTTCGTTGAGTTGGTTGAGCAGGCGGAAGCCCGCATAGCCGGTGTCGGCCGGGATCTGCTTCTGGAATTTCAACTGGCGGTAGTTGAAGAAGTCGCTGGAGTAACGGATGGGTTGGACGTGCGTGGCGGTGAATTCGTGGAGGTGCACCGGCTCCTGGTAATAGTAGCCGAGATGGAAAAATTCCGTGCGGAACGGCAGGCCGTCCGCCGCCCAGAGCGCGCGGTCACGGCGGAACTCGATCTCGCGATACAGGTCGTAGTTGAGTTTGTCGGCGTGGAGCACCTCGGGGACATCGGCGCGGGGAGAGCGGAAAGGTTTGCCGGCGCGTTCCTCGGCTTTCTTGACGACGTAGTTGAGATCCACCTCGGCGGATTCCGGTCGGGCCGGCGCGGCGCCGGGCAAAGCACCCAGCCAAAGTGCCAGCAGCCATTGAAAACCTCTCATATGCGGCGCTAGAGGTAACTGAAATGCTGGAAAATTCAAGCAGGTTCGGGCGGCCACTTGCAGCCACCCGATTTGCTGCGGGTATTGGGACTCGCGTTGGCGGGGAGGGGGCAGGCTGGGACTCCGGAAGAAAAAGGAGTCTTTGGTTTTATGGCCCGGGGATGTATGCTCCGGTCGATTTTATGGCAAAAAATAATCTGACCACCGCGCCATCTCCGGCTGAACTCGGCTACTCCATGCCCGCCGAAT
>JAFMIX010000154.1 GCA_017853785.1 Verrucomicrobiales bacterium | reverse complement strand
ACGGATTTTCCAAGGCGTTTTCCATGACTGGCTGGCGCATCGGCTACGCGTGCGGTCCGGCGACGCTCATCGAGGCGATGATGAAAGTGCATCAATACTCCATGCTCTGCGCGTCCATCATCGCGCAGGAAGCGGCCATCGAAGCGCTCGGGCGCGGCGAGGACGCGATGAAAAAGATGCGCGACCAGTATCATCGCCGCCGCGACTTCATCGTGCGCCGCTTCAACGAAATCGGTTTGAAATGCCATCTGCCGCGCGGCTCGTTCTATGCGTTTCCGGACATCAGCAAGACCGGCCTGAATGAAAAAGATTTCGCCATCGGACTGTTGCAGACTGAGAAGGTGGCGATCGTTCCCGGCTCAGCCTTCGGCGAGAACGGCAAGGGCTTCTGCCGCGCATGTTTCGCGACCAGCTACGAGCAACTCGTGGAGGCGAGCAACCGCATCGAGCGGCACGTGCAGGGGCTGGCCAATTCGGCTGCGTTGAAGAGCTGAGAACAAAGCCCAATTAGCCGGTTGCGCCCGACTGGCTCCAGACTTTAACTTGGCGGCCCATGTTTGAACTCGTCTCCGACTACGCGCCCGCCGGCGACCAGCCGCAAGCCATTGCGAAGCTGACGGAAGGCATTCTGTCTGGCGCGCAGCACCAGACGCTCCTCGGGGTAACCGGTTCGGGCAAGACCTTCACCGTCGCCAACGTCATCAAGAACGTGGACAAACCCACGCTCGTCATCTCGCACAACAAGACGCTCGCGGCGCAGCTTTACGCGGAGTTCAAAAGCTTCTTTCCCAACAACGCCGTCGAATACTTTGTCAGCTACTTCGATTACTACCAGCCCGAAGCCTACATCCCGCGCACCGACACGTTCATCGAGAAGGATTCCGCCATCAACGAGGAGATCGAACGGCTGCGGCTCTCCACGATGAGCTCGCTCTTCTCGCGCCGCGACGTCATCGTCGTCGCCAGCGTCTCGTGCATCTACGGCATCGGCAACCGCGAGGATTACGAAGCCATGGTCATCGGCATCCGCGTGGGGCAGGAGATTTCACGCGAGCAACTGCTCTCGCGACTCGTGGATCTGCAATACACGCGCAACGACATCGCCTTCGAGCGCGGCAACTTCCGGGCGCGGGGTGACACGGTGGAAATCCGCCCCGCCGGGCGCGAGGACGGGCTGCGCGTGGAATTTTTCGGCGACACCATCGAGCGCCTCACGCGCTTCGAGCCATTGACCGGCCAGAAGCTGGACGCGCTGCCGCAGGCGATGATCTTTCCGGCGAAGCAGTTCGTCACCACCGGCGACAAGTTGAAAAGCGCCATCCTCCGCATCCGCGAGGAACTCGGCGAGCGCATTGCGTGGTTCGAGCAGCGCGGCAAATTGCTGGAGGCGCAGCGCATAAAAATGCGCACCGAATACGACCTGGAGATGATGGAGGAGATGGGTTTCTGCTCCGGCATCGAGAATTATTCCCGGCACATCGCGAACCGCGCGCCCGGCTCGCAGCCGCACACGTTGTTTGATTTTTTTTCGAAGGATTTCCTACTCGTCATCGATGAATCGCACGTCACCGTATCGCAGGTCGGCGGGATGTATGAAGGCGACCGCTCGCGCAAGACGGTGCTGGTGGACCACGGCTTCCGCCTGCCCAGCGCGCTGGACAATCGCCCGATGAACTTTATGGAATTCCAGTCCATGCAGGGGCAGACGATCTACGTCAGCGCCACGCCCAGCCCGCGCGAACTCGCGTGGTCGCAGGGCCGAGTGGCGGAACTCGTCGTGCGCCCGACCGGCCTCATCGACCCCAAGGTCACGCTCAAACCGCTCAAAGGGCAGATCGATGACCTCATCGAGGAAGCGCGCAAACGCGCCGACGCCCATGAGCGCGTGCTCGTCACCACGCTCACCAAGCGCACCGCCGAGGAACTCACTGATTACCTCCGGAACATCGGCATCAAGGTGCAATATCTTCACAGCGACATCGACGCCATCGAGCGCGTGGAAATCCTGCGTGCGCTGCGCAAAGGTGATTTCACCGTGCTCGTCGGCATCAATCTCCTCCGCGAAGGTCTCGATTTGCCGGAAGTTTCGCTCGTGGCGATTCTCGACGCGGACAAGGAAGGTTTTCTCCGCAGCGAGACGAGTTTGATCCAGACCGCCGGTCGTGCGGCGCGGCATTTGAACGGCGAAGTCATCCTTTATGCCGACGTGATGACGGACAGCATCAAGAAATTTCTCGCCGTCACGGAGCGCCGGCGCGCGCGGCAGATTGCATATAACCAGGAACACGGCATCATGCCTCGCAGCGTGGTGCGTGCGGTGGAGGAAAGTCTCTCCACTAGTGCCCACGAATACGACGGTAAGGCCGCAGCGGTCATCAACGACGCGGGCGGCAACTTCGATGTGACCGAGACCATCCGCCAGCTCGAAACCGAGATGCTCGCCGCGGCGGAAGAATTGAAGTTCGAGCAAGCCGCGCACTTGCGCGACCAAATCCGGGAGTTGAAGACGACGTTGGCCGGCGGTGCGCCCGTCAAGCCGGTTACGAAGCCGGTCAGTTACAAAGCAAAAAAGACGGGACGCCGAAAATAAGTTTGAGCGCCGCCAGATTACGGCATGGAGTTTTTGCTCATCTTTGCGGCGGACGATTATCGCCGTTACTGCCGACGCCGCGATTGCCGCCGTTCGCGCTGGCAAGCACCACGTTGTCTTCCGCCACGATGGCCGAGGTTTCGTCGAAGCCGCGGCCCAGCGCGCCGGGAGTTTCGCCCCTATGCTGCTTGGCGATGAGGACGTAGATGGCGGGGATGACCAGCAGGGTGAAGATGGTGCCGATGAACATCCCGGCCACGACGATGATGCCGATGCTGTTGCGCGCCGCCGCACCTGCGCCGCTCACGAGTGTGAGCGGGAAGTGGCCGCAGACCGTCGCCACGCTGGTCATCAGCACGGGCCGCAACCGCGTGAGGGCGGCCTCGCGCACGGCGGTGATCTTGGGAAGGCCGCGCCGCTGCAACTCGTTCGCGAACTCCACAATCAAAATGCCGTTCTTGGCCACGAGGCCCACTAGTGTGACGAGGCCGACCTGCGCGTAGATGTTGAAGGTCGTCGTCCACCCGTCCGTCCAGAAGTGCATATTGGGATTCGGGAATTTCAGGAAGCAGAAGATCATCGCGCCGAAGATCGCCAGCGGCACGGAGCCGAGGATGATGATGAGCGGGTCGCGGAAGCTGTTGAACTGCGCCGCCAGCACGAGAAAGATCAGCACCACGGCGAGGATGAATGCGGGGAGGAACTTGTTTCCCTCGGTGCGCAGCTGGCGGGATTCGCCGGTGTAGTCCATGACGTAACCGGGCGGGAGGATTTTGGCCGCCTCGGTCTCCAGGAATTTCAAAGCCTCGTCCAGCGGCACGGTGGGGACACCGGCAATGGTGACGGAGTTCAGTTGTTGGAAGCGGTTGAGCGCGCGCGGCGTGGTCTTTTTCTCGAAGCGCGCGAAGGTGCTCAGCGGCACGAGCTGGCCTTCCGGCCCTTTGACGTAGTGGCTTTCGAGCTGGGTGGCGTTAAGGCGTTCCACGCGCTTGAGTTGGGGGATGACCTTGTAAGCGCGGCCGTCGAGGTTGAAGCGGTTCACGAAATTCCCGCTCACCAGCGCGGCGAGGTCGGAACTGACGGCGCGCATGTCCAGCCCGAGCGCGGCGATCTTGTCGTGGTCGAGGACCAGCTCGACCTCGGGTTGGTCAATCTTCGTATCAATTTGCGGCGGGAAGGCAAACTTGCGACTGGCCGCCGCCTTCTGCTGCAATTGTTGTGCGAATCCGAGAATCTCCTTCGGCTCGGCGGTGGATGACAGGACGAAGTTCACCGGGAAATTATCCCCGCCCGGAATTGGCGGCGGCGCGAGCATGAAGACGCGGATGCCGGGGATTGTGCCCACCTGTGCCTGCATTTCGGGGATGATGGAAAATATCTTTTTCTGCCGCTCGCCCCACGGCTTGACGACCATGCCGCCAAAGCCGCTGTCGGGAAAAGTGATCTGGAACGACTGGACCACCTCGGGATGCGCCAGCGTCATCCGCGCCTGCGCGTCGGTGTAGAACGCCGTCTGGTCAATTGTTGCATCCGCCGCCGCCTCGACGAGGCCAAACGCAAACCCCTGATCCTCCGTGGGCGCGAGTTCCGTGCCGGCCATGCGGAACATCGGAATCGTCAGCAAGCTCAGCCCGATCCACACGATGTAAACCGCCGGCCGGGCGTTCAAGGTGGCGTCGAGGATGCGGCCGTAGAATCTTCGCAGCCGGTCGAACTGGTGGTTGATGTGGCCGGTGAATCCGTGCGCCTCGCTCTTGGCGTCAATCAGCCAGGCGGACATTACCGGCGAGAGCGTGAGCGCGACGATGCCGGAGATGAACACCGCGCCCGCCAGCGTGAGCGCGAATTCGCGGAACAATGACCCGGTCAGCCCGCCTTGGAACGCGATGGGCGCATACACCGCCGCGAGCGTGATGGTCATGGCGATGACGGGCCCGATGAGTTCGCGCGCGCCGAGCAGCGCGGCGTTCAGCGGCGTTTTCCCCTCGCGGACGTGGCGCTCCACGTTCTCGACGATGACGATGGCGTCGTCCACCACCAACCCGACGGAGAGGACGATGGCGAGCAGCGTGAGCAGGTTCAGCGTGAAGCCGAACGACTGCATCAGGAACACCGCGCCGATGAGCGACACGGGAATGGCGACGAGAGGGATGAACACCGTCCGCAGCGAGCCGAGGAAGAGGTAGATAACGATGGCGACGATGAGCAGCGTCTCCGAGAGCGTCTTGATGACTTCGCGGATGGCGTCGTCAATGTATTTGGTCGCGTCATACGCCACGCGGGCGCTCATGCCGGTGGGCAGGTCTTTCTGGATGGACGCGATTTCCTTGCGGACGAGCTTGATCACGTCGAGCGAGTTGGCGTTCGGCAACACCCAGATGCCCATGAACACGGCGCGCTCGCCGCTGAACCGCACTTCGCTGTCGTAATCCTCCGCGCCAAGCGAGACTTCGGCGAGGTCGCGCAAGCGCACGAGCCGGTCGCCGCTCTGGCGCACGACGAGATCCTGGAACTCTTCCACCGACTGCAAATCCGTGTTCGCCGTGAGGTTGACCTGCACGAGCGAGCCTTTGGTGCGGCCGATCGCGGAGAGGAAATTGTTGCGGGCGAGCGCTTGCCGCACCTCGTCCGGGCTGATGCCGAACGCAGCGAGCCGGTCCGCCTTGAGCCACACGCGCATGGCGAACGTCCGCCCGCCGAGGATGTCCGTCCGCTGCACGCCCGGCAGCGCGGAGAGCCGCGGCTGCACCACACGAACGAGGTAGTCGGTGATCTGGTTGGCTTCGAGCAACGCCTTGGTCTCGACCACGCCCGCCGCGTTCGTGGTGCGCACGCCCGAGAAAAAGCTCAAGTAGGCGGAGGCGATGCGCGAATCTCCCGGCTCGATGTTGATGATGGGCACTTCGGCTTCGGGCGGGAGGTCGCGGCGGACGGCGTCCACCTTGGAACTGATTTCGGAGAGCGCCTTGGTGGCGTCGTAGTTCAGCTTCAGCCGCGCGGTGATGATGGAGACGCCGA
>JAFMIX010000153.1 GCA_017853785.1 Verrucomicrobiales bacterium | reverse complement strand
GCGTATCCACCTACCGCGACGGCATCGCGTTCGCGATCCTGATTCTGGTGCTGCTGTTCAAACCCGCCGGACTGCTCGGCAAATTCACGGCGGAAAAAGTCTGATGCACTCCGGCGCAAAACGATTTCTGCTGGCGGCCATTCTCGTGGCGGCGGTCGTGTCGCATTTCTCCGCGGCGTTCAACCGCTACTACCTCGGCATCGCGATTGACGTGGGCATCAACATCATTCTCGCCGTCAGCCTCAACCTCATCAACGGCCACACCGGCCAGTTCAGCCTCGGCCATGCGGGCTTCATGGCCGTGGGCGGCTACACCGCCGCGTCGTTCACCCTCGCGCTCTCCCAATCGCTGCTGCCCGCCGCCATGCCGTTCGTGTTCCTCGCCGCACTCGTGCTCGGCGGGCTGCTGGCCGCAGTCGCCGGCCTCGCCGTCGGCATCCCCACGCTGCGGCTGCGCGGCGATTACCTCGCCATCGTCACGCTCGGCTTTGGCGAAATCATCCGCGTCATCTTGCAAAACATGGAATGCGTCGGCGCCGCCAGCGGATTGAAAGGCATTCCCGGCCTCACCAACTGCTTCTGGGCGTTCGCGCTCGCGGCGGTGACCGTTTATGTCATCACCGCCATCGTCAACTCCACTTACGGGCGGGGTTTCATCGCCGTGCACGACGATGAAGTGGCGGCGAGCGCGATGGGCGTGAACCCGGTCCGCTACAAAGTCACGGCGTTCGTGGTCGGCGCATTCTGCGCGGGCATTGCGGGCGGGCTTTACGCGCACCACAAACAATTCCTGTCGCCCACCGGCTTCGATTTCATGAAGTCCATCGACATCGTCGTGATGGTGATTCTCGGCGGCATGGGTCGCACGGCGGGCGTCATCGTCGCGGCGGCGCTGTTGACGTTGCTGCCGGAATTTCTGCGCGGCTTTGCGGAATACCGGATGATCATCTACGCGTTGCTCATCATCGGGTTGATGATCACAAGGCCGCAGGGACTTTTTGATTTTGGAAAACGGAAGAATTAACCACAGATGGACACAGATAAACACAGATTCAAAAGGCAAACAGGCAGGACAACGGGTCTTATCTGTGTCCATCTGTGTTTATCTGTGGTTGAAATTTAATCATGTCTGCCTTGCTCCAACTCAATCGCGTGACCATCCGCTTCGGCGGATTGACGGCGGTGTCGGAACTGGACTTGAACTTGGGCGGCAACGAACTTGTCGGCCTCATCGGCCCGAACGGTGCGGGCAAGACGACGGCGTTCAACCTCATCACCGGCGTCTATCAACCGACAAGCGGCACGATTTTGTTCGCTGGAGAACCGACGGCGCAACTCAAGCCGCACCACCTCGCGCGGCGCGGCATCGCGCGGACGTTCCAGAACATCCGGCTCTTCGCGAGCATGAGCGTGTTCGACAACGTGCGCACGGCGGTGCAGTTGCATCGCGCCCACGGCGTCCGCAACGCGCTGTGGCGCGGGCGCGCATTCCGCGAAGGTGAGGCCGCGGTGGAAAAGCAGGTGCTGGAACTGCTGGAGATTTTTTCGCTCGGCAAACTTCGCACTGAGCCGGCGAAGTCGTTGCCCTACGGCGACCAGCGCCGCGTGGAGATCGTCCGCGCGCTCGCCACGCAGCCGAAGCTGCTGCTGCTGGACGAACCGGCGGCGGGCATGAACCCGACCGAGAAAGCCGAGTTGGCGAAGCTGATCCGCTTCATCAAGGAGAAATTCCAGATCGCCGTCCTGCTGGTCGAGCACGACATGAAGGTGGTCATGAACATCTGCGAACGCATCGCCGTGCTGGACTACGGCGTGAAGATCGCCGAGGGCACGCCCGCCGAGGTGCGCGCGAATCCGAAAGTCATCGAAGCCTACCTTGGAGATTAACAGAATGAAAACTGAAACCACAAAGGCACCAAGACACAAAGGATTTCAACACTTTGTGCCTTTGTGGCTTCGTAGTTAATCCCGATGTTGGAAATCAAAAATCTCGCGGTCAGCTACGGGTGCATCAACGCGCTGCACGGAATCTCTTTGCGCGTGGAGCCGGGCCGCATCGTCACCCTCATCGGCAGCAACGGTGCGGGCAAGACCACCACGCTGAAGACCATCTCCGGCCTGCTCAAGCCCCGCGCGGGCGAAATCATTTTCGCCGGCCAGAACATCGCCGGGCTGCCCGCGCACGAGATCGTGCAGCGCGGCCTCTCGCACGTGCCCGAGGGCCGGATGGTTTTCGCCAACCTCACCGTGCACGAAAACCTGATGATGGGCGCGTATCTCCAGCGCGACAAAACCGCCGTCGCCCGCGAACTGGCGCTTGTCTTCGCCACGTTCCCGCGCCTGAAGGAGCGCGAGCAGCAGATTGCCGGCACGTTGAGCGGCGGCGAGCAGCAGATGCTCGCCATCGGCCGCGCCCTGATGAGCAAACCGAAATTCCTGATGCTCGATGAGCCTTCGCTCGGCCTCGCGCCGCTGCTGGTGAAGACCATCTTCGAGAAGATCGTGGAGATCAACCGCAAGCACGGCCTCACAATTTTGCTCGTCGAGCAGAACGCCAATCTCGCGCTGGAAGTTTCGCACTACGGCTACGTTTTGGAGACCGGCAAAATGATCCTGCAGGACGATTCCGCGAAGCTGCGGCAGAATCCGCAAGTGAAGAGCGCGTATCTCGGCGCTTAGGTTGGCGGCGGCGGCTTCGGCAGCAGCCGCGCGATGACCACCAGCAGCACCGCCACGACCACCGCCAGGATGCCCCAGAACAACACGCCGCCCTGGCCCGGCTTGCGACCTTCCGCCCACGACGTTTTCTTGAGGTGCTCCGGCGCCGCCAGCGTGGCGACCGACTTGTCCGCGGTGAACAGTTGCCCGGCCACCAGACTCAAATCGTAGCGCGGCGGCGCGACGTGCGGGTTGCCGTAGTAGAGGAACAACGGTTCGCCCGGCTGCGCCTTGAACAGCACGCGCGTGGCGGGATACGTCACGGAAAATTTCTCCAGCTCAATGGGTGGGTTGTCGCCGTTCTCGGTTTCGAGGAACAGCGTGTCGCTCTGCAGCCGCGTGTCCAGAGCCAGCGCAAACCCCCGCCCTTTGCGTTCCGGCGTCTGCGTCCACGATGTGCCGCCGAGATTGCGGCGGTATTTGTCGCCGCGCTCGTCGGTGAGTTCCTCCCAGAGCGTCACGTCGCGCTGGAAGAGCGCCGTGCGCGTCTCGCAGCTCAGGCGCGTGAGCGGCAGCCCGGCCTGCGGCAGCTTGATGACCCAGCGGCTCAACTGCGGGTGCTTCGCGTCGTTGGTCGGCGTGGCGGTCAACGCGAGCGTGCGCGTGATGGACGTGCGCTGCACGATGAACGGCACCTGGTTGCTGCCGCGCAACACGCGCAAGTCGGCGAAGCCCGCGTCCGCGTGCGCGAGCACGTCGAGGTCGAGTTCCACCTGCTGCGCGCCGGCGGAAGAAATTTTCACCGCCTTGCGGAATTTCCAATCCTTCACGTCCAGCGCCGCGCCGGCGAGTTCCACTCCCGCCAACGCTTCCGGCGCGCGGAAATCCGGATTGTTCGCGAGCGCGGAAACTTTCAGCGGCGTCGCAGGAACGCGCTTCAAGTCGCCGCCGAGCGTCGCGAGGTCGTAGCGCGGTGCGGCGCAACGGCGGTTGCCGGTGAGCAGGCGATACGTCCCCGCCGCGCGCGGCGCGAAGACGAGGTTCACGGGCCGCCGCTCCACGCGCACGCCGGTGACGGCGAGCGGTGGACTGTCCTGGTTGCGGATGGTGACGATGAGTTCGCGCGAGCGGACGCGCGCTTCGAGTGGCACGGAAAGATTCTCCGCCGCGGCGCGGCCCTCGACGGCGACGCGGTATATGCAGCCGCTGCCGATGTTTTGCTCGCGCACACTGTCTTCCGCGATGACCGGCGCGGCGAGCGTGACGGCGCGGGTGAAGAGCGGGTCGGCGGTCTCGATGCGAACGGCGGCGATGTCGAGGTTGGCCGCGCCGAGGTTGAGCGTGAGGCGCGTCTCGCCGGGATTTTCCACGCGCTCGATGATGGTCGCCGGATGCCATTCAAACGGCGCAGGCTCAGCCGTAGCGGCGAAAACTTTCGCGCCGGTGAACGGCACCGGCAGCGTGCGTTTGTCGTCCACCGTGAGCCGCAGCCAGCGCCACGCGGCGGCGGGGATGGCGATGCGCAACTGGCTCGCGCCCCACTGCTCGCGGAAAACCGGTTGGCGGTCGGCGACGGTCTGCCAGCTTTGGCCGTCGTTCGAGGCTTCGACGCGGACGGATTTGATGAAGCTCGCCGCCGGCGAGTCGAGCGCCACGGCGTCGAGCGGCTGCGCGAGGCCGGTTTCGAGCGTGATGACGGTGGTGCTGGCGTTGAGCGCGGTGGAAAAAGTTTTCGCGGCGCGCGCGGTCTTGCCGGCGGGCGTGGGGCGCTCGATGAAGAACGGCAGCTCGTTGCCGTCGGCGTCGTGCAGGCGCAAGTCCTCCAGCGCGGGGCGTGCGGCGGAGAGCGTGTCCGTGGGCAGGCTGAACTTCACGAGGCCCGGCGCGGCGACCTCGAAGGTTTGCGCGTGCTGCCAGTCCGTGGGCAGCGCGGCGGCGGAAACGCTGACGAGCGCCAGCGCGGCGAGGAGTTTATTTTGGATTTTCATCTTTGGGCTCCTGGTTTTTGGCGATGGCGGAGAAAAATTTCTGATAGGCAAACGACGCCAGCATCGCGATCACGGCGACGGCGATGAACGCGCCGATCCGGTAGAGCGGGCCGAGGCGGGCGAGGTCGTGGAGGAACAGTTTCGCGAGCGTCACTAAGAGCAGCGCCATGGCGGCGTAGCGCGCGGCGGGAATCTTCTTCACGATACCGATGACGAGCAGGCCGAGCGCGAACAAGCCCCACGCGATGGAATACGTCATGTCGCGCGCGAAGTTGCCGCTGAACTTGAACGTGAGCGTCGAGCCGGGCGCGCTGAAGTAATCGGCGATCTCGATGTTCAGCAGCAGGAATGCCAGCACCGGGCCCAGCGCGGCGAGCAGCGGCTGGACATTGGTTTTCATGATGGTGTTGCGCGGTGGCGCGAGCAGCTTTGCGCCGAAAAACAGGCACGCAGTAGTGATGCCGTAGGTGTAGAGATACCAGTTAAAGATCGGCGCGGCCGCGCGCGGGTGATAGCTGAACACGGCGGAGTTGAACGTGAGCCGCGCGAACGCCGCGATGAGCAGCGCCACGCCAGCGAGGCGCAATCCCGGATGCGGCACGCGGTGGAAGAGCCACAGCAACGCCGCGCCCTCAAGCGCCCAGCCAAGCGTGATCCACTGGCGGTCGAATTGGACCGGGAATATCAGTGTGATGAAGAACAAACCCACGCCGCCGAACCACGCGAGTTGCGTGAGGCGCGCCCGGCTGGCGGCGGGAATCGCCTTCAGCACGACGACGAGGCTCAACAGCGCGGGCACGGCGAATACCGCGGGCACGAGGCCCATCATGTCGTTCGGCCACGCGACCTTCACGAGGCGGAAGACGAGGAGAAATTGCGCCGGGCCGGCCAGCGCGGCGGCGGTCCACGGGGCGACCTGGTAGGAGAATTTTTTCCGGAACAGGAACGGGAATGCCGCGAACACGCCCAGGAAAACCAGATACCAGGTCAACGGCAGAGTCGGCGCGATGACCGCGCTGGTGACGTCGAGGCGGTTGAAATGCCA
>JAFMIX010000152.1 GCA_017853785.1 Verrucomicrobiales bacterium | reverse complement strand
TGCGTGATCCAGCGCGCCGAGGTCGGTGAGCAACTCTTCCGCGTGCGTGAGCGAGATTTCGTCCGGCTTTTCCAGCCAGCGGAACTGGCGCAGCTCGTCCACACCCGCGGCCTTGAGCGTGAGCACGACTTCCGCGAGGTCGAGCCGCTTGATCTCCGGCAATTCCTGCGGCGCGCGCTCGTCGTGTTCCGGCTCCGACCAGAGCCGCAGGCAACGCCCCGGCGCGGTGCGGCCGGCGCGGCCGGCGCGTTGGTCGCTGCTGGCTTGGGAAATCTTTTCCACGAGCAGCGTGTTGATGCCGCGGTTCGCGTCGTAACGCGCGATGCGCGCGAGGCCGGAATCGATGACGCACGTCACGCCGTCGATGGTGATGCTCGTCTCGGCGACGTTGGTGGCGACGACGACTTTCGGCTGGTCGCAGCGCTCGACAGCGGCGTCCTGGTCGCGCGGCGAAAGTTCGCCGTGCAACGGCAGCACGAGGCAGCCACGCGATTCCGGCACGTTGCGGATGGCGGTGATGGTCTGCGAAATCTCGAAGCCGCCGGGCATAAAAACGAGCACATCTCCCTTGCCGCCGCGCGCGACGAAGCTGCTGAACGCGTCCGCGGCGAGCTCCCACGGCGGGGGCGGATTCGCACCCAGCCGGCGCGGGAGGTATTCGATGTCCACCGGGAACGTGCGGCCTTGCGAGGTGAGCACGGCGCAGGGCCAGAGATAATCTTCGAGCGCGCCGGCATCGAGCGTGGCGGACATGACGACGATGAGGAGATCGGGGCGATGTTTTTCCTGGATGTCCAGCGCGCGGGCGAGCGTGATGTCGCCGTAGAGATGGCGCTCGTGGAATTCATCGAAGACGACGGCGGAAATGCCTTTCAGCGTCGGGTCGGCGATGAGCTGGCGGAGCAGAATGCCTTCGGTCTCGAACTTGATGCGGGTGGCGGCGCTGACGCGGCTTTCGAGGCGCACCTGATAACCGACTTCGCGGCCGAGTTCGACGCCGAGCTCGTGCGCGACGCGGTTGGCGAGCATGCGTGCCGCCAGCCGGCGCGGCTGCAACACGACGCACTGGCCGGCGGCGAGCAGGCCGTGCTTGAGGAGCATCTGCGGGACTTGGGTGGATTTGCCCGAGCCGGTGGGCGCTTGCAGGACGAGTCGCTTTGTGGCGCGCAGGTGCGCGATGATTTCGCTCTCGATGTCGTAGATGGGCAGGCGTTCGGCCATGAGTCGCAGCGGAAATTATTTCTGCGGCTGGCCGCGTTCCAGTTTCTCGTCGTCCCACGAAGCGGGATCGTCGAGTGATTCGAGGTGCGTGAAGACGACGGCGGCGGCGAGGTCGCGGCGGATATCGGCCTCGATGCGGTCGAGGAGTTCGTGGCCGCGCTGGACAGTCCAATCGCCGGGAACGAGGACGTGGAGGGAGACGAATTTCCGCGCGCCGGCCTGGCGCGAGCGGAGGGCGTGGAATTGGATGCCGTCCTTCTGGTAGGTGGCGAGCGCGTTGCGGACGAGGGCCATGTCGGCGGGCGCGAGCGCGGCGTCCATGAGGCCACCGACGGAGCGGCGGACGATGCGGACGCCGGTCCAGACGATGTTGGCCGCGACGCCGAGCGCGACGACCGGATCGAGCCAGTTCCAGCGGGTGAGCGCAACGAGCCCGACGCCCGCGAGCACGCCGGCGGAAGTCCAGACGTCGGTGAGGAGATGGCGGGCGTTGGCTTCGAGCGTGATGGAGTTGTGTTTTTTGCCGGCGCGCAGGAGGAGCAGCGCGACGACGAGATTCACGACAGAGGCGGCGACGGAGACGAGCAGGCCGACGCCGAGAGCTTCGAGCGGCTGGGGATGCAGCAGCCGCATGACGGCGGCGAAGCCGATGCTGACAGCAGCGACGAGGATCAAACCGCCTTCGACGCCGCTGGAAAAATATTCGGCCTTGCCGTGGCCGTAAGCGTGATCTTCGTCGGCGGGTTGCGCGGCGATGCTCAACATGGCGAGCGCCATGACGCCGCCGACGAGGTTGACGAGGGATTCGCCGGCATCAGAGAGCAGGCCGACCGAACCGGTGAGATACCACGCGGCAGTTTTCAGGCCGATGGTCACCAGCGCGGCGGCGATGGAGAGCCACGCAAAGCGGGTAAGAGCTTTTCGGCTTGAAGGCACGCGGATTATTAACCACGAATCGCGCGAAATGACACGAAAGAATTTCGCGCGTTCGGCAGTGAGTCAAATCAGGTGACAGAACATCGCGTCGCGGAGCTTGGGCTCGAACCACGTGCTCTTGGGCGGCATGATGCCGCCGGCGTCGGCGATCTGGATGAGGTCTTCGATGCTCGTGGGGAACAGGCTGAAGGCGCAGGCGTATTCGCCGCTGTTCACGAGCTTCTCCAGCTCCGCCGTGCCGCGGATACCGCCGACGAAGTTGATGCGCTTGCTGGTGCGCGGGTCGTCGATGCCGAACAGCGGCGCGAGGACGTGCTGCTGGAGGATCGTGACGTCGAGGCGCTCGATGGGGTCGGGTGTGGCGGTGAACTGCGGCTTGAAGGTGAGCGTGCTCCACTTGCCGCCGAGGAAGAGCGCCAGTTCGTGTTTGCGGGCCGGCTTGGGCGCGCCGCCGGGCTGGATGTCAAACACGACGGAAAGTTTTTGCAGCAACGCGTCGGGCGGGAGGCCGTTCAAATCTTTCAGCACCCGGTTGTAGGGCAGGATCTGCATCTGGTTGTGCGGAAAAATGACGGTGAGAAATTGTCCGCTGTGGCCTGCGCCTTTGCGCGATTTGTAAACTCGCCCCGCCGCGGCGCTGCGATGGTGACCGTCGGCGATGTAAAGGAACGGAATCTTGGCGAATTGATCAGCAATGAATTTGATGCCGGCTGCGTCAGCGACGGTCCACGAGGTGTGGCGCACGCCGTCCTTGCCGGTGAAATCCACTTCCGGCTTTTCGGCGATGCGCTGGGCCACAAATTCATCCAGCGCGGGCTGGGCGCGATAGGTCAGGAACACCGGGCCGGTCTGGGAGTCGAGGGTTTCGATGTGGCGGACGCGGTCGGCTTCCTTGTCCACGCGGGTGAGTTCGTGCTTCTTGATGAGGTTGGCAAGGTATTCCTCGCAACTCGCGGCGGCGACGAGGCCGGTCTGCGCGTGGCTGCCCATGATCTGGCGGTAGAGGTAGAAGGCCGGTTGCGCATCCTGCTTGAGCGCGCCTTGGGCGATGAGTTTGGCGAAGTTCTCCTTGCCCTTGGCATAGACGGCGTCCGAGTAGAGGTCCACGCCGGGCGGGAGGTCGATCTCGGGCTTGCTGACGTGGAGGAAGCTGAGCGGGTTGCCGGCGGCCATGGCGCGGGCCTCTTCGAATGACATCACGTCGTAGGGCAGTTCGCAAATGCGGGCGGCGAGTCCGGGTTGGGGGCGGAGGGCGGCGAAAGGTTTCAAGGTGGCCATAAAGCGGGGAGAAAATAGGTGGCTTGCCGCCGGAACGCACGGAAAAATTGAGAAATAAATCTTGCAACGAGACCTGTGGTTGCTACTGTCTGCGCTCGTTTAACGAAAGAAATTTTATGGCAAAAATCTGTGAATTGACCGGTAAAGGCGCAATCAAGGGCAGCCACATCTGGCGCTCGGGTAAGGCGAAGAAAAAGGGCGGTATCGGCACGCACGTGACCGCGATCACCAAGCGGAAGTTCATGCCGAACCTCCAGCGCGTGAAGGCCGTGGTGAACGGCGAAGTGCGCTACATCCGCGTTTCCGCCAAGGCGCTCAAGCAGGGATTGGTGACCAAGGCCCCCAAGCGCACTTGGAAGAAGGGCGACGAGGCCAAGGCCAAGACGGCTTAGTTTCCCGCCACAAGCACTTTCGAGCGAGGCTTAACCGCCTCGCTTTTTGTTTCCCCGAAAGCTATTTGATTCCTGCCCCGCTTGATTTCGGCGCCATCCGCCTTTTCGATAAGCTTGACGAGGTTGGCAGATGGGAGCGAAGTGCAAACCGCCATCGCGGCGTCCTGGGTCCAGCCGCAGATGGTCAGCCGATACAGCGCGCACATCGTCCCGGTGCGGGCGGCGCCGCGGTGACAGTGGATTGAGGCGGGCAGGTTGTCCGTGTCGCTGACGATTTTGAGGAAACTGATGACGGCTTCGGTCTCGGCGGTCCAGGGTTTGGTTTTGAAGTGGAAGCCTTTCAGGCCAGTGCCGGCGAGTTCGTCCTTGGCGGAATGAAACGAGCGCAGGTTGATGAGGCGCTTGATGCCGAGAGCATTCAGATGCTTCATGCCTTCGGCTGAGGGCTGCGAGCCACGGCAAAGGTTGGTGGACACGGGGTGGCAATTGGTGATGCCCGGTACGGTGCGGGGTTGCACCCAAGCGCAGGTTGGGCAGGGGCGGGAGCGTTGGACGCGGCGGCTTCCGAAGCCACAAGGGCGCTGATTAACGTGGCGGTCAAAAAGAGGCGGCGGAGCAGGGTGCGGTTTATATCATTTGCCCTTGGAGTATTTCATGGTGGCGCGCTTGAGTTCGCGGTCCGACTCACGTTTCTTGATGTCGTCGCGGCGGTCAAATTCTTGTTTACCCTTGCCGACGGCGAGCAGGACCTTGACCTTGCCGTTCTTCCAGTAGCAAGAGAGGGGAAAGAGCGTATGGCCCTTCACCGCCGCGAAGCCGGCGAGCTTGCGGATCTCGGATTTGTGCAGGAGCAGCTTGCGGACGGCTTTGGGCTGATGGTTCTGGAGGTTTCCGTGGGAATACTCGTCGATATGCGCGTTATGCAGCCAGACTTCGTCCTGGTCCACGCGGGCGAAGGCGTCGGCGATCTGTCCCTTGCCGGCGCGGAGCGCCTTGACCTCGGTGCCGTGGAGCACGATGCCGGCCTCGAAGGTTTCGAGGATGTGGTAATCGCGGCGGGCTTTGGAGTTGGTCAGGATGTCGGCCATAAAAAAACAGCCGGAAGGTCGCCCCTCCGGCTGCGCAAAATTATCGCTGCGGGCGAATCAATGTTTCTTTTTCTTCTTGCCGGTGTTGCGCGCGGTGACGACGTGCTCCGGCACCACATGGCCCATCTTGTCTTCCAAAAGTTCCTGCAAAGCGACATCGGCGAAGCCCATGCCGGGAGTCATTTCCACGAGAGGGCGGCCGGTGCGACCGCCCGAGTTGAGCTGGCGCACGCGTTGGGAGACGAGGTTGATGAGGACGTTGGGGTTGCCCACCTTTTCCAGAGCTTTTTTGTTAAGTTCAGCGTTCAAGGGAATGTTCCGGTTGTTATCCGAGCGAGACACGATACCCGGTCGGTCGGGCGGCGCAATACAAAAATTCTGAATGTGCGCTTGCTTCGCCCGCGGGCTTTCCCTAAAACCACCCCGCGAAATCGAATGAAAACCGCCGCCAACTCCCGGACCGCCGCGTTCAACCTGAAACAATTCGCCGCCACCCGCGCCACGGCGGTCAATGCGGCCCTCGACCGCTTTCTCCCCTCCGAGCAGACCCGGCCGGCGACGATCCACCGCGCCATGCGTTACTCGCTCTTTGCCGGGGGCAAGCGGATGCGCCCGCTTCTGACCCTCGCGGCGGCGGCGGCCTGCGGCGGCAAGGAATCCGACGCCCTGCCGCTCGCCTGCGCCGTGGAATGCATCCACACCTACTCGCTCATCCACGACGACCTGCCGGGCATGGACAACGACGATTTCCGGCGGGGCAAACCGACCAACCACAAAGTCTTCGG
>JAFMIX010000151.1 GCA_017853785.1 Verrucomicrobiales bacterium | reverse complement strand
GTGGCCCGTCCAACTTGAGCAACTCGCTGACGCTCAAGCGTCTAAGTTGGCTCCAAAGGTAGGACTCGGCACACAAAACCTTCAATTTCATTGGGGTATTTAGAGCGTCCTTCCAAGCAAAACAATACTTTCTGGAACTTTCCAACTACTATCAGGCACTATCCCTCTACCTGCCAACTGCACAGTTTACTGCACACCTTTGCCTTATCTGAGGCGATTCAAGTCGTAAGCCAGCCGCTGGTCGGAGGTCATGTCCTCGAAGTCCGGTGCGCCATTGGCCAGTTTGGGCCCCCGTTGTCGGAAGTGAAGAGGATGAGAGTGCTCTCTAACGCGCCCATTACCTTGAGCTGCGCGATGACCCGGCCGATCTCATGATCCATCCAATCAACCATCGCGGCGCGAATGGCCATCTTGGTGGCTTGAAAACGGCGTCGTTTCTCGGTCAGTTCACTCCAAGGCAACGGACGGTTCACTTCGCCCGGGCCGAGTTTCGCCGTGGCGTCGGGAGTGGCATACGGCGGGCCGACTTCACGCTCCAATTCCGAGAGCGTGGTGTTTAGCTCACTGTTCAGTTGGAACCCCGTAAAAACAGGGTGTGGCAGACTGCCCGCTAAATTGAATTTTCAGCACTGCGGCGACTCGGGAAGCGAAGCGAAGCAACGGGCACGGAAAGGTGGCCGGACGTCGCACGCAACCGGGATTGCCATATCGAGTCATTTTTTGATGGTTCCCGGATTGGCTTTGCTCTTATGGGCGAGGTGAATTCACCCCGGCGGACAATGCCTGGCTTCCTGATCGAGCACTCCGGATTGTCCCAGGTGCATTGGTGGTGGGGCAGCCACCCGGGAGGAGGCAGACTCAGGGCAGAGCGGTCCAATCGGGAAACCGGTAGTGGTCCCAGGCCCACACGAAATCCGGGTTGCTCTTGGTTCCGCCGGGCCAGAAGAAGCTGGATTTTCCGTTCGCCGAGTCAGTGGCGGCCTTGATGGTTCCGGCATCGAGCCAGCGATGCGATTCAACATGCCCATCGGCAAACGAGAAGGTGCTGACCACTCCGTGAAAGATGGCAAAAGGATCCACCCACCCGCTTTGCCGAATCAACCAGGTGCCGGAATTCAGGCCGCGCGGATCGGACTCTTCGATAAAGACCATCGACAGCGAGGCCGGCGTCACCTGCGTCAGCTTCTTGAAGACGCTGGCGCCACTACCGTTCATTCCGTCGGCGCGGGAGTAGCTCACATAGGCCCAACCGGCGCCGACCGCAAGTTTACGGTAGCGCAGATCGCCCGGACAACGATAGACGCCCGGACTATTGGCATATTGGAATAGAGGCGAGAGCTTCAATTGGTCGATCGTCTGCTGCTCGGCCGCGGCGGTGCTGGTGCCTGCGGCAATGGGGGTGGCCGGATAGATGCCGGCGCCATTGTAGGTGACGCCGCCGTTGCGATAGGGAAGCATCTGGTCCTCGTTGTCGCCTGCATACATCACCCAGGCGAGGCCAAGTTGTCTCTGGTTGTTATGGCAGGCCGCCATGGTGGCCTTGAGCTTTGCCTTGCCCAGTGCCGGCAGGAGGAGCGCCGCAAGGATGGCGATGATGGCGATGACCACCAGGAGTTCGATGAGGGTGAAAGCTCCCGCCTTGAGGGATCGCCGCGAGGAAACGGTTTTCATAGACGCTTGGGTTGTTGAAAATATTACTCCTGCGGCGTGCCGGACTACACCCCCCGTAACACAGGGTGAACCGGATTTGGTCCCATGGCAACGGTGGGGCGATTTGCGCTTACTCCAGACTGAATGTCATTCTGACGGCTTCAGGTCAGGGCTTAGCGCGCAATGAGGAATAGCAATTGGTATCCGGCGTGGCCGGCAGCGTCGCCTGCCAGTCCTTCAGTTTTGCCGACAGCTGGCCTACCACTTCGGGCTTGCTCTTCGACAAGTCATTGACCTCCAGCGGATCGGCTTCCAAGTCATAAAGCTCACAGTGGCTGCCATCCTTGTTGACGAGCAACTTCCAGGCTTGATCTTCGACCACGTAGGAAGCCCAGTGATACGGGGCGTTTGCGGGCGGCGGCCAGTGGGAATCGAATTTCCAAAACAACGGTTTTGTGCGGCTGGGATAGACGCGCCCCCCAAACGTCGCCAGCTGACTCACGCCATCCGGCTGGTAGGAGGCGGGCAATTTGACACCGGCCGCCTCGCAAAATGTCGGCAGCAAATCCACGGCAGAGATGAGCGACTGGTTGTCCACTTTCCCCGCCGCAATTTTGCCTGGCCAGCGGGCAAGGAACGGCACGCCGATCCCACCTTCAAACAAGGCAGCCTTGTAGCCTTTTCTTCCGCCCGTAATGCCCTTGGAAGCGCCGATTTCATAACCCGCGCCCGTGGCGGTGTCATACGACAATTCGAGCGGGGTCGGCTTCGCGGCCCGCGCCGGGCCGTTGTCCGAAGTGAAGATCACCAGGGTGTTGTCGGCCAGCTTCAGGCGGTCCAGCGTGTCGAGCACCTCGCCGATCCGGTCGTCCGCGTGCGAGAGGACTGCCGCGTAGATGTTGTCGGCTTCCGGCAGGCCGGGAAACCGCTGGCGATACTTGGGCACGACATGAAACGGCGTGTGCGGCTCGTGAATCCAGAGGTTGATGAAAAACGGCTTCCCTTGCGCGTGACATTTTTCAATGAACGCAATGGCGTGCTTCGCATCCTCGTGAACCGGCATCTGCTCTCCGGCACAATTAAACGCGGCGTAATCGTCATAGCCGTATGCACGCGGCAAGGGCGAATCGGGAATCATGTCGTTGGCGAGATGCCATTTGCCGTAATGCGCCGTGGCGTAGCCGGCCTGCTGCAAAAAACGCGGCAGGCTCGGCGCGTTGGTGCTCAACCAGTCGGGCATGTTCCGCTTTTGATTTTGCTCAACCCACGCAAAATGCCCGTCGATGCGGTAGCGCGCCGGGAACTGCCCCGTCATGATCGCCGTGCGGCTGGGCGAACACACTCCGCTGGCGACGCTGAAACGCTGGAAGTCCGTCCCCTGCGCGGCCAGACGGTCAAGGTGGGGCGTCTTGACATACGGATGACCGTGGCAGCCCAGATCGCCCCAGCCCCAGTCATCGGCCAGGATGAAAAGAATGTTTGGCTTCGCCGGTGTCGCTGGCGCGGCAAATCCGGCGACCGTCATCGCGAACAGGCCAACGGCGAGCAGACTGCTCCAGCCCATCGCCCGGAAACAGCCCGGCGTGTCGTTCTCAATTTGATGTTTCAAGTGGGACGTTTTCATGGTGATTCAAAATTCAGTTTCCGGTCCACACGCAAATCCGCACGAATGGCGTCCGCAGATTCACGGGTTGTTTGCTGGTCGTTTTCGATGGATCCATTTGGACAAGTTTACACAGAGCGCCGGGATGCTGTCATGGCGCCTTCTCAAACTGGATCGTCCATCGAATGTCGCGGCTGGCCGGGGACACGATCCTCGCGCGCAACAGGCCGTCCTCCCGCGCAAGGCTCGCGACCGCGCCAGCCCGCGCGTCCGCCCCTGTAAGCTCGATTCCTTTTGCCCGGTAAGCCTTGTCCGCCGCGCCGATGGTGATGCGCAGTTCCATCGGGTCGCCGCCCACGACGTGGCTTTTGCCCGACAGAGTGCGGCTGGCGGAAACCCATTTTTCCTCCAGCACATCCATCATGCCCTGCGTGACGTGGCGCGAAGTGGAGAGGATTTGCGGATGATCACTCACCGGACGAATCGCAATGACGCGACAGGCCGTCGCGGGGACTTCAAAAGCAAATGCGCCTTTGAACGACGGCAGCGGCGTGCCGCTCCAGAAATCGAACGCAGCATACGTTTGCGCCGCGTCGAGGCCGGCCTTGGCGGCATCGTAGCTGATCACGCGATTGGTTGATTCCCAGTTGAACAGGCCGAGCACCTGCCGCTGCGGTGCGGCATCGTGATCGCTGACCAGCCAGATGGACGGCATGGGGGTGTCGAAATAATCCACGGGCCGCGCGACCGCTTGATGGGCGGGCATCGTGCGCTTGAGGATGTCCAGCCGTTCCGGCGGCAGCGCGGGAATCCAGTCGCTGTTCAAATTGAACTGCCCGCTCAAGCCCACCCACGAGGCGATCAAGCGCGCCTGTTCCAGCGGCATCGAGGCCCGCACATAATTGGGATCGGGATCGTTATGCCATACGCGGCGGTTCAGGAAATAAAGCCGCGTGCCGCGAATCGGCCCGGTGACGAGCGAGCCGCAGCGGTTCTCGGCAATCTCCTCCCGCCACGACGCCCAGCGCTCCAGGTTGTCCGGCCCGATGCGCATCGAGTCCACCAGTCCGATCGATCCGCTCAAGCTCCGCATGTTTTGGCTGAGGTTGCAGCCGGAAAGGAAGACGTCTTTGCCCGCCGCGTTGCGAACCAGCTTCAATCCCGAGCGCATCATCTCGATGCTCGTCACGTTGGGATCGTGGAAGGGCTGGTAGTTGCCCATGTGATCCTCCTTGTAGCCGTCGTTGACGTAAATCTGTTCGGTGGCCGAGCCGGTCCACAAGCCGTCCATCTTGAAATAATCGTAGCCCCAGCCGTGGATGGTTTGAACGAGCTGCTGCAGATGCGCGCGCACTTCCGGCCGGGTGAGGTCGAGCGACGTGCCGCCCCACTTGGTTTCGTAAGGCGAACCATCCGTGCGCTTCACGAACCAGTCCTGGCGGCCGGCGTATTCCGGATCTTGATGATTGCGGGCAAACGGCATGAACCAGATGCCGGCAGTCAGTCCCAGTTTCTTGAACTGGTCGGCCACGGGCTTCATGCCGCCGGGATACGGGCCGTCGGGCCGCACGCGGTCAAAGCCGCGCGCCGGGCCGTTGGTCTTGATTCCGTCCTGCCACTCGTCGTCAATCTGCACGAAGGAAAAACCGAACGGCATGAGTTCGCGCGCGGCGTAGCGGGCAAGTTCCACGATGGATTTCTCGTCCCCGGCACGGTCGTGCACATCCGAATACCACGTGCAATAGCCGTCCACTTGCGGCGGCAGATGAATTCGATAATGGCGGGCAATGGCGTCGGCGAATTGTTCCTCGCCCAGCCGGCCGTCGGCGAAGTAACCGAGGACCAGCGTCTCCAGCGCGGCTGATTTCCCGGGGGCGACGCGGAGCTGGCCGTAATCCTGCCGCGCGCGGAAAACGACCGCGTCATTCTGCACCTCGGAAAACAAAACACCACTGCCACGGTCATGCGTCAGCCAGCCCGCGACCACACTGTGCCGCGTGGCGGGATCGGCGAGGGTGAGGAACAGATAACTGCCCGGATGCTTGTCCGGGGCGGTGAGACCGGCCGTGCCTTGCGTGCGCAACGCGGCGGCAGGCTTGCCGAGATTCAAGTGGAAACGGGTCATCGGGATGCTCGCGAACACGGCCGTCTCCCGGCCCGGATTCGCTTGTGTCCTTCGGACGAAAACAAACGGCAGCTTCGGGTAAAGTTCCAGCGAATACGCGCTGCCATCAACCAGCGCCACGCGGATGCACTTGCCGGTGCCGAACACCGGGTCTTTGGCCGCGGCGGTTTTGGCACTGACGGGCTTGCCCTCCAACTCGCCGCCGACCAGAAACGGCGCATCGTCCCCGTGACGGGCGGAAAATCGCGCCTTTTGGTCGTCGTAGGAGAGAGACAAAGTTTCGTTGGCAATGTTCAGCTCCGTCGCGTGGGCGGACGCCGCGAGCAACCAGCAAATG
>JAFMIX010000005.1 GCA_017853785.1 Verrucomicrobiales bacterium | reverse complement strand
CCTGGCTTAACGGCGCCTCCAGACCGGTCAGGCCACGCAGAGTGGCGACAGAATCTTCGATGGATTGGTGCAACAATGACATGGCGGCAGAGTAAAGTCGGAGCGCGGAATGGAAAGAAAAAATCAGCCGCGGTGGCGGCGGTCATGGAAATCCCTTGAACTGGAACGGTGATACGAGCTTAATCACCGGCGTCAACATGTCGCCGCACGCACCGCCAAATCCGAACCGGGCAACAGCAGCCCCGGGTCATGACAACATCCTGCACGAAAGTTTCGTGTGCGGCGTCATCGCCGTGGACGCCCAGGGGAAAGTGAGCGCGTGTTCGGCGGTGGCAGCGCGGCTGCTGGGGGTATCGGCCACCGATTTATCCGGACAGCCGTTCGCCAAACTTCCGGCGGCGCTGCGGCAGTTGGTGGCGGATTTTTTTACCACCGGCGAGGCCCCGGCGGATGGGACGGCAGATCTCGGCGGGAAAAATGTGCTTCACGTTCACGCGGTGGCCACGCCGGGGGCGGGCGGCGGCGCCGGGCTGATCCTGGTCTTGCATGACCTACCGGCAGCGCAGCAGTTGGAGGCGAAATTGCGCCGGCTGGACCGGCTCGCAAACATCGGCACGCTATCAGCGGGGCTGGCTCACGAGGTGAAAAATGCCATCGTGGCGGTGCGGACATTTGTGGATTTGCTGCTGGAACGGAACGAGGGCGCAGAACTGGCGGAGCTTGTGCGCCGGGAAATGAAGCGCATCGACGCGATTGTCAGCCGGATGTTGCGCGTGGCGGGGTCGCCAAAGCCGCACTTCGCGCCAGTGGCGGCGCACGACGCTCTGAAGTATTCCCTGCAACTGGTGCAGCCGCAGCTCACGGAGAAATCAATCACCCTGCGGACGACGTTTGGGGCGACGATGGATCTGGTCGCGGGCGATCTGGGTCAGTTGGAACAGGCATTTTTGAACCTGCTGCTCAACGCCGCCGAAGCCATGGGACCGGACGGAGTGTTGACGGTCACCACGGATCTGGTCGCGACGCCCGGGCCGCAACCGGCACAATTCCGCGTGGCCTTCCGGGACACGGGTGGAGGCATCGCGCCCGAGAATCAACTGCAGCTGTTCACCCCGTTTTTCACCACCAAGCGGCAGGGGACGGGACTTGGGCTGCCCATCACGCGACGCATTATCGAGGAACATCACGGCCGCATCAGCGTCACCAGCGAATTGAATCAGGGCGCGACCTTCGTGGTGTTGCTGCCGCTCGCGGGGCCGGCTTAATCCCTCTTGTAGATACGCGGGTGCAGCACGCCGACAAACGGCAGATTGCGATAGTCCTCGGCGTAGTCCAACCCGTAGCCGACCACAAACGCATCGGGGATTTCAAAGCCGACATAATCGGCTTCAACCTTTTCGACGCGCCGGGCTTTTTTGTCGAGCAACACGCAGGTCTTGATGCTGCGGGGCTTGAGCAACCGCAGTTTCTTGGTGACGCGAAAAAGGGTTTTGCCCGTGTCAAGGATGTCATCCACCAGTAGCACATCGCGGCCGCGCACATCGAGGCGCAGTTCCTTGGTATAAACCAGCTCGCTGGATTCCGTGCCCGCGCCATAACTGGAGACGCCCATGAAATCGAGGCGCAGCGGAAGGGACAGGTGCCGGATCAAATCCGCGAGGAACATCACCGTGCCGTTGAGGAGGGAGACGACGACGAGCTCGCGCCCCACGTAGTCGCGCTGGATTTCCTTGGCCAGGCTGCGGACGCGGCGGGCGATTTCGGCTTCCGAGATGAGCAGGGTTTGCACCTCCGCCCGCCAGCGGGGCGGGACGGTTTTCTTGCTGCCGGGCGGGAGGAAAACTTTCTTAGTCATGCGGCGATGGTAATTCATCCGCCCCGGTTGCCGAGAATTTTGTGCGGGTCAAAGCAGCAGGCCCGCCATGGTGGCGGTCATGTAGCTGGCGAGCAGACCGCCGATCATCGCGCGGAGGCCGAGCCGGGCCAGATCGCCGCGCCGCTCCGGGGCGAGCGACCCGATGCCGCCGACCTGGATGGCGATGCTGGCGAAATTGGCGAAGCCGCACAACGCATACGTCGCGAGCGTGAAGCTGCGTTCGTCCACGACGGTCCGGGGACTGGTCAGCGAGAGATAACCGATGAATTCATTGAGCACGATGCGTTCGCCGAGAATACCGCCGATGGTCAGGCAGTCTTTCGCCGGCACGCCCATGAGCCAGGCGAACGGCGCATTCACCCAGCCGAAAATCGTCTGCAAGGTGACGGGAGTCGTCACGCCGAACTGCGTTTGGGAAAAGGTGAGGAGATAATTCGCCAGCGCCACGACCGCAACGAAAGCGATGAGCATGGCCATGACATTGATCGCGAGCGCCATGCCTTCGCCCGCGCCGCGACAAAGCGCGTCGATGCCGTTCACGGTGGTGCGCGGCACGGCGGCGGGCGCGCTGGCGGCGGTTTCGCTTTTTTCCGTTTCCGGCAACATGATTTTGGAGATCAGCAAGGCCGCCGGCGCGCTCAACACCGACGCGGTGAGCAGGTGGCCCGCGATATCCGGGTGGCCCGCATCGAAACCCATCTTCGCATAAACTGCGGCCACGCCGCCCGCGATGGTCGCCATGCCGCCGGTCATGAGGCAGAGCAATTCGCTGCGCGTCATCCGAGCGACGTAAGGTTTGATGAGCAGCGGGGCTTCGGTCTGGCCCATGAAGATGTTGGCGGCGGCGGCGAGGGTTTCGCTGCCGCTGGTGCGCATCGCCTTGCGCATCACCCACGCAAAACCTTGAACCACGCGTTGCAGAATCCCCCAGTGATAGCACAACGCCGACAAGGCGGAGACGAGGATGATGGTGCCGGCGACGAGAATGGCAAAGATAAAACTGTTTTGCGGGCCGAGTTTGTCGGCCAATAGCGGCGGGTCGGCGAGCGGGCCGAACACGAACCGGCAGCCGTCGTTGGAGAACTGGATGAGTTTGTTGATGCCGCGCCCGGCGAAATCAAACACCGCCGCCCCGCCCGAGGTCTTGAGGATTAGCAGGGCGAAAACGAATTGCAGCCCGACCCCCCATAGCACAGTGCGCCAAGGAAACAGTCGCCGGCGCTCCGAGAGCCCCCACGCCAACGCAATGAAGACCACCAAACCCAGCAGACTGATCAGGCGCAATTCCATGGAGAGAAACCGCCGCAGTGGAGCCGGCGATTAAATGTGCTTCGAGTCGTGCTCGTCCTTCGTGGTGTAGCCGGTCTCCTGCCGCTTGAAATTGACTTCGTTCTTTTTGATGTAGGCGGCGAAGACGTCGTCGGCGCTCATGCCGAGCACCTGCGCCATGCTGATGAGGAAGTGGAACAGGTCTACAACCTCGACGCGGGCGTTCTGCTCGTCAAACTTCTGATACTTGGCCCACCACTTCCACGGCACGCTGTCGATGAGTTCGGCCATTTCCTGCTGCATGGCGCGGGAATAGTTGAGCAGCCATTTGGTTTTTTCCTCGACGCTCATGCCGTGCGTATGCACGCCGATGCGCTGGTTGAGGGCGTCCTGCATGCGCCAGAGTTCGCGGAGTTGGTCGGGTTTGTCCATGGCCGGAGCATATCGGAGCAGCGGACGCGGGGCAAGAAGCGGGAGCGCCGGACCGGATGCCGCCGCGGAATTGGAGTGCAGCGAATGAGCCGAAATTGAAAATTGACCCTGTTTGCCGAGGTTGTTAGGCTCTTACTCCGTTTCAAGCGGATTTATGCGACACACCATTTCAGTTCTCGTGGAAAACAAGTTCGGCGTGCTCACCCGCGTGGCCGGGTTGTTCAGCGGCCGCGGCTACAACATCGATACCCTCAACGTCGCCCCGACGCAGGACCCCAAAACCTCCCGCATGACCATCGTCACCCAAGGCGACGAGGCCACGCTGGACCAGATTATCAAACAGCTCAAGAAGCTGGTCAATACCATCGAGGTGCGCGATTTCCGTGAGGGCGAATACGTGGACCGCGAGCTCGCGCTCGTCAAAGTGGCCGTGGATGCCAAGTCCCGCTCCGAAGTGATGCAGATCACCGATATCTTCCGCGCCAAGATCGTGGACGTGCAGCCCAAGTCGTTAACCGTGCAAATCACCGGCAACGAGAGCAAGGTGGAGAAGTTTCTCGAACTGATGGCCACGTTCGGCATCAAGGACCTGACCCGCACCGGCAAAGTCGCGATGCCGCGCAAGTAATTGATTTCTCAAACCAGCAACCAAACCGACCGCAACACATTTATGGCAAAAGTCTACACCGACAAAGACGCCGATCTCGGCGTGTTGAAAAAGAAAACCCTCGCCGTGCTCGGCTTCGGCTCCCAAGGCCACGCCCACGCGCTCAACCTCAAAGACAGCGGCCTCAAGGTCATCATCGGCCTGTATGAAGGCAGCAAGTCCATCGCCGTCGCCCGCGAGAAAGGCTTCAAGGTCGTCACCACCGCCGAAGCCGTGAAGCAGGCCGATGTCATTATGGTCGCGCTCCCCGATACCAAGCAGGGCGCGTGCTACCTGAAGGACATCAAGCCGAACCTCGCCCCCGGCAAGACCCTCGTCTTCACGCACGGCTTCTCCATCCATTTCAAGACCATCGTGCCGCCGAAGAACGTGAACGTCATCATGGTCGCCCCCAAAGGCCCGGGCCACACCGTCCGCCGCCAATACACCGAAGGCAAGGGCGTGCCCAGCCTCATCGCCATCTACCAGAACCCCGGCAAGGACGCGAAGAAGATCGCCCTCGCCTGGGCCAAAGGCATCGGCGGCACCCGCGCCGGGGTCATCGAAACCAACTTCAAGGAAGAGACCGAAACCGACTTGTTCGGCGAACAGACCGTCCTCTGCGGCGGCGCGAGCGCGCTGGTGCAGGCCGGGTTTGAAGTGCTCGTCGAAGCCGGTTACTCGCCCGAGATGGCCTACTTCGAATGCTTGCACGAACTAAAGCTCATTGCCGACCTGATGAACGAATCCGGCATCAGCGGCATGCGGTTCTCCATCTCCGAAACCGCCAAGTGGGGCGACATCACCGTCGGCCCGAAGATCATCGACGCAAGCGTGAAGAAGCGCATGAAAGCCGCGCTCAAGGATATCCAATCCGGCAAGTTCGCCAAGAACTGGGTCCGCGAATACCAGACCGGCTACAAGAAATACAACGCCCTCCTCAAGAAGGGTGAAAACCATCCCATCGAGAAGACCGGCGCGAAACTCCGCGCGCTCATGCCGTGGATGGGCAAGAAGAACCTCAAGGGCGCGCAAGCGGCCTACTGATCGAAAGACTGTTCAATGCACCGCCGTCGGGGAAACCCGGCGGCGGTTTGCTTTTACTCCGCCGTGACGAACGGCGGCATCGGGCAGTCCAGGGTTTCGGCGATGGCGCGGAGCAGTTCCGCCTCCGTTTCCTGGACCACGCCGTCGGCGCCCACGACCCGGGTGCAGGCTTCGAGCAGGTTCTTCTTGATCTGCGGCGCAGCTTGATCCAGGCGGTTGAGCGCGGCATCAATCACGTCCAAGCCGCATTCCGCACCGGGAACGAACTGCACCCCACCCTCCGAGGCGCGCAGATACGGCGCGCCCTGGCGAAAAGCTTGGTTGCCTGCCGCCGCATCCGCATGGCCGACGTGCGCGAGCGCGGAGAGCAAAACTGCGCAATCCGGCAGCAGCGGCTTCATGGAATAATATTGCACCACCGCACGGCGCGGCGCGCCAAACCGCGCGGCAAGATGCCGCTGCACGATTTTCTGGAGCGCAAACTCGAACAAGTCGATCTCGCCGTCGCTTTCCACCAACCAAGTCAATGTCGCGGAAAATTGTTGGAAGTCGGCGGGACGTAATTCACGCAGCACGGGCAGCGCGAGATTCACCAGTGGCAGCCGCGCCCGCACGGCCAGATTTTCAATGACCCGGGCCAATAGCTCCACCTGCCGCCCCGCGGCGGGAAAACGCTGCGCGAGTTCTGCGAGCTGGGCGCGCCGTTGCGCGGGGTCCGCATCCAACAGCAGCGCGAAGACGAGTGCGGCGGCGGCGGACGGTTCGCGCACGGCAAGGCGCACCTCCTCCGGGATGGCCTCGCGGAACTGCTCGGCATAGCGGAGGTGGAGCGGTGTGGGATTGCCGAGGCTGGACACCATCGTCGCGGCAGCGAAGCCGGCCATTTGCGGCGCGCCAAAAAGTGGCGGCGGCACGGCGGCGCGGCGGGGCGTGGGTGGTTCTTCCGTGACAAAGCGCGTGACGGCCTTGAATTTGCCATCCCACGTCGGGTTAATCACCCGGATGCGTTCCTCCAGCGGCGGGTGCGTGGCGAAGGCATTGAAGAATGAGGATTTCAGGCCGTTGCAGAAAAACATGTGGCTGGCTTCCGCCGCGTGGTCGGAGTCGAGCACGGAGCCGGCGCCGCCGATTTTTTGCAATGCCCCGGAAAGCCCGCCGGGATTGCGCGTAAATTGTACCGCGGCAGCGTCGGCGAGAAATTCGCGTTGGCGGCTGACGGCGGCCTGGATGAGGCTGGCAAAGAACGCGCCGATGCCGCCGATGAGGATGAGCACAAGACCTAAAATCGGGAGCGGGTTCTGGTTTTTACCGCTGCTGCGGACGCGGAGCAGGATTCGCCCGATGGTAACAAGGCTCACGATACCGAAGATTATGCCCATCAGGCGGAGGTTGAGCCGCATGTCGCCGTTAAGGATGTGGCTGAACTCGTGGCCGATGACGCCCTGAAGCTCGTCGCGGTTGAGCGACTGGATGCAGCCGCGCGTGACGGCCACGGCGGCGTCGCTGGTGCTGTGGCCGGCAGCAAAGGCGTTTATGCCCGGCTCGCCGTCCAGGACGAAGACCTGCGGCATGGCCACGCCAGAGGCGATGGACATCTCCTCGACGATGTTCAGAAGTTTGCGTTCGTCGGGGTCGGTGGTGCTGGAATTGACGAGCCGGCCGCCGAGACTTTCGGCCACGGTCCTGCCACCGGCGGAGAGCGCGGCCATCTTATACGCGCTGCCGCAGCCGATGACGGCGAGCACGCCGAGCGATACGATACCAAAGAGTTTTGGATTCCATAACACCAATTGCGGCGCAGGCAGTGGGTAATCCTGATGGGGGCGGCGGGTGGTCTTGGCCTTCACACCGGCAAACACCATGATCGCGGCCAGATAGACCGAGAGAACAATGCCAGCAACGGCAAGTCCAAAGTAGAGCACGAGACGCTTCGTGTTCCTGCGGGCGGCGTCCTGGCGTTGGAAAAAGTCCATCTTGATGAATAGGTAAAAAGCACATCGCTACAACGGTTGGCCCGTTGTAACGATGCAACGTCTCACAATGAACGGCCTTAGAACTGCACTTTCAGCGCTTCGCGCTGCTCCGCTTTTTCCACAACAAACAGCTCGGCGGCGGCAAAGTTGAACATGCCGGTGATGATATTAGTGGGAAACACTTCGCGGGCGGTGTTGTAGACCATGACGCTGTCGTTGTAGGCCTGACGGGCGAAGGAAATCTTGTTCTCCGTGGAGGTCAGTTCCTCGGTGAGCTGCATCATGTTCTGGTTGGCCTTGAGGTCGGGGTATTGCTCGGCCACGACCATGAGGCGGCTGAGCGCGCCTCCCAGACCGGCTTCGGCGGACATCAGGCCCTTGACGGCCGCGGCGTCACCGGGATTGGCGGCGGCGGATTGCGCGGCGGTGTAGGCCACGTTGCGGGCCTTGATGACGTTCTCGAGCGTCTCGCGTTCGTGCCTCAGGTAGCCTTTGGCGGTCTCGACGAGGTTGGGGATCAGATCGTACCGGCGCTTGAGCTGCACATCAATCTGCGCGAAGGCGTTCTTGAAGCGGTTGCGCAGCGTGACGAGGCCGTTGTATTTGCCGATAACAAAGAGCGCAACGACAACCAGCAGCAGCACAACCAGACCGATTAAGATGATTCCAACGATTCCGATCATATTATTCCTTTTGTTTTTCTGACGGCGTAAGAGTTAGGGCAATCGCGCGAGGCGGGCAATTACAATCTTATTGCTGTTTTACAGCGCCACCGGGCGAGGGTATAAACCCGTCATGCGCATCCTCCTGGCCGAAGACGTGAAAAAAGTGGCTGAGCACATCCGCGCTGGACTGGCAGCCGAGGGCTATTCGGTGGATGTCGCGGCGGACGGTGCGGAGCGCGGGCGGCGTCCTGCAACATGACCGGATGCCGGTAGCCGCTAGAGCCGAGGCGGTATTTCAGCACGAAACCCGCGATGCCTTGTTCGTTGAACCACTGCGCGTAAGCCTTGCCCTCATGCGTGACCAGCGCGCCGGGCGCACCCTCCGGCCAGAGGCAAAAGTAAAGATTGGTTTGAGCATTCATGCTGGCGGCGCAGGCCAGCAGTGGCAGCCAGGACAGGAGTTTTGTTTTCATGGCGGGACGTTACGGGACGTTAATTTTTTGCGACCGGAATCAAACCTCGCAGTTGCAGTTGGTCTCGGGAGGGACCGAGCGCAGGGAGATGAAGTCAGTGAACGCCGCGCTTCCGGCAAGGCGCAGACTTGAGATTTTGCCAGGCTCGGCTAGTATGCTGCCATGCCGATCTACGAATTTCATTGCGCGGCCTGCAAGAAGGACAGCGAGATTCTGGTGCGCTCCAGCACCGAGACGGACGTGAAGTGTCCGCTTTGCGGCGCGACGAAGCTCACCAAGAAATTCTCGACCTTCGCGGCCGCCGGCACCGGCGGCAAGGCCGGGGCGGCAACCCGACCGTCGGGGGGCGGCTGCGGGGGTTGTTGCGGGGGCGGCCCGCACCATCACTGAGTTTCCCGCGGCATTGCAAACTGCGGCTACGAGCAGACTTCCGCCACTGCCATCTCGCGCAAATCCTTCACGCACCAGTCAGGCGTGTGCTCCCGGAGTTCATCCAATTCAGCCCCACCGGTAGCCACGGCGATGACCCGCGCCCCGATGGCGCGGCCGCACCGGATGTCATGCGGCGTATCGCCGATAACGATGATTTCTTCGCCGCCCAAATCCTTTTTGAGATGGCGGCTGACGCGCTGGTGCGCGGCCACGGCGATCAGATTGCGCTCCTCGTGGTCGTCGGCGAAAGCGCCGGTGACAAATTCCTCCCAAAGCCGATAGTGGCGCAATTTGATTTCCGCGCCGAGGCGGATGTTGCCAGTGAGCAGGCCGATGAGCGGCGGTTCGGGCAGCGCCCGCAGATCGCGGAGGAACTGCCACACGCCGGGGCAGACGCCACCGGTGCATTGCGGCAGCATCTGATCCAGCCAGAACACGTAGGCATCCAAGAAGCGCTGACGGTTTTCCGCACTGGGTTTGAGGCCGTGCCAGATTAGAAATTCCCGCACCAATCCGGTGTCCGTGCGCCCGGCGAATTTCATGTGCGCCGTGCCGTTGGCGATGCCGAAGGCCGTTTCGCCGGCACGGGCAAAGGCCTTGATGCCTGCGCCGCCGGTGCGGATGAGCGTGCCGTCGATGTCGAATAGGACTGCGCGGGCCATGGGTGCTGGAGGGAGTGGCGGCGGCGGGAAATCGCAGCGCGAACCGGCGCGCTTACGGTTCACTGGTGATCTTCGACCAGTCCACGCCGATGGTGGCGGCGTAGATGGCGAAGGCCTTTTCGTTCTGGATCAACACGGCGCGCACCACGCTGGAGTCGTCGGCGCGATGCAGGTGCGGAACGTAATCCGGAATGATGCCCGCTTTTTTGTGCGCGTAGATCACGGCGAAAACGGCTTCGGCAAAGGCCACGTAGGGCAGGTCGCGATACGCGCCCTCGGCAAAATCCTCCACGGCGTCGGCCAGAAACTCCAGTTGATCCACCAAATGCGGGTATGCCGGCTCGTTGATCTGAGTGAACTCCACTTTCCAGAGCGGCAGGTGGCGCAGCACTTTTTCCACCACGACCGGCGTCACCATCGCAGCGCCGTGATCCACGAATTTGACGATTTCAGCCATGGCAAAATTATTCTCCGTCGTTACCGATGGAGCCGGTCGGGCAGATTTCGAGCGCCGCTTGCGCCGCCGCTTCTTCGGCGGCTCCAGCAGGTTGCTTGGCGAAATAGACGTGTGATTGGTCGGCGCTGAATTTCAGGAGCGTGGGCGCGCAGTCCACGCAGACGTTGCAGGGGACGCAGGTGGTGTCCACATACCATTTACCGGAGACGTTCTCGGGCTGTTTGCTGGTTTTGTCGGCCATAGATTTATTTGGTTTGTTTTTGCGGCGGGCTTGTCTGCGGCCATCCTAATCAGCGGTCGCCAGGATGCAAGGGGTTTTGCGGGCGGCGGAGAAATCATCGCGCAGCGCGGACGCTCCGGGCCAGATTTCCAAAGCAAGGTTGCACTTGGCCCGGTCATCCCCTACTCTGCCGCCAGAACGATTCCGCCGCCGCCGCGAAACTCCGGCGGACCAAAAACATGGCCAATTTAACTCCCAGCGAAGCCGCGCAGTTAGGGCAGACGATTGAGATGTTCGAGGTCATCACTCAATCGCAGCCTCAGGACTACCAATCGCTCGAAATTCTCAAGGAGGCCTATTCCAAACTCGGCCGCGAACCGGACGTCATCAAGACCTCCAAGCGCATCGCCGAAGCCTACGTCCAACTCGGCCAACTCTCCTCGGCCATCCTCGAATACGAAACCATCCTCCAGCATTCCCCCCACGACCCGGATGTGCTGGCCGCGCTCAAATCCATCGAGAGCCGCGCGAACACTTTTGTCGCCAGCCCCACGCTGCCGGACGCCGCCCCGGAAAAACCCGGCGCTCCCCGCGCCAAGAAATCCACCGACAAACCCGTCGTCGCCGTAGACGACGGCCGGCAGTCCATGCGCAAGGTTTTCGTGGACAGCAAAATCATTTCCGCCGGCGACTTCGACCTCTGCTGGCACAGCCCCGACCCCTTCGCCCCGCCCACCGGCGTCGTCGAGGCCTTCGTCCAGACCCTCGCCGACAAGGGCATCCATCCCATTGAGAAATCCCTCAAGCTGCTGTCCGACAAATCGCGCTTTTCCTACATGCCCCTGGACCGCTACGACACCGACCTGGATCTGACCCGCGGCTTCTCTGCCGAAATCTGCCGGCGCTGGTGCGTCCTGCCGTTCGATAAACTGAGCAAGACCCTGCTCATCGCCACCGCCAATCCCTACAACCAGCAGGCATTCCGCGACTTCAAGGAAGCCACCAAGTTCCGCATCGTCTGGTATCTCGCGTCCCCCGTGGACATCACGAAAAACCTCCAGAAAGTTTTCCGCTAAACCCATGCAAGCCCCGGCCAAATCCTTCGGCGAACGCATCGCCGACGCCCTCGTCGAGGACGGCCTCCTCAGCGCCAAGCAGATCGAGGAACTCCTCGAACTCCAGAAAAAGGAAGGCACCCGCCTCCTCAAACTCGTCGTCGAAAAAGCCTACGTCAGCGAGCAGGACCTCGTCGTCTCCATGGGCCGCGTCCTCAACATCCCGCCCATCAACCTCACCCGCGTTAGCATACCCCCCGAAATCGCCGACCTCCTCCCTCGCGAAGTCATCCAGAACCACAAACTCCTCCCCATCGCGCGCCTCGAAAACAAACTGTTCGTCGCCATGGTGGACCCCCTGAACGTCCTCGCCATTGACGATGTCCGCCGCCTCACCAAGCTTGAAGTCTCCCCGCTCATCACATCGGAAAAAGCCATCTTCGACAAGCTGACCGTCCTCGACGCCGCCAAAGGCGCGAGCATGGAAGACATCATCCAGGACGCCCAAAAACAAAGCGACGACGAAGCCGAAAACATCGAGCAGGTCAAAGAGTCCATCGAACAGGTCAACCTCGACCAACTCGCCGCCTCCACCGAGGAAGCCCCCGTCATCAAGCTGGCCAACCTCATCCTCGTCCAAGCCATCAAAGACCGCGCCAGCGATATCCATATCGAACCCTTCGAGAAAAACATCCGCCTCCGCTACCGCGTGGACGGCGCCCTGCTCGACGCCACCCCGCCGCCCAAGCAGATGCAGCTCGCCCTCATCTCGCGCCTCAAGATCATGGGCAACCTCGACATCGCCGAGCGCCGCCTCCCCCAGGACGGCCGCATGCGCGTGAAAGTCGGCGGCAAAGACTTCGACCTCCGTATTTCCATCATGCCCACCGTGCACGGCGAGAAGGTCGTGCTCCGCGTCCTCGACAAATCCAACCTCTCCGCCAGCATCGACAAACTTGGCCTCGACCCCGACACCTTCGAGCAGGTCAAGACCGCCATTGATGCCCCGCACGGCCTCATCCTCGTCACCGGCCCCACCGGCTCCGGCAAGACCACCACCCTCTACTCCGCCATCAACGAACTCAACAGCCCCGTCTACAACATCATCACCGTTGAAGACCCCGTCGAGTTCCAGATCCCCGGCATCAACCAGGTGCCCGTCAAAAAGGAGATCGGCCTCACTTTCGCCAACGCCCTCCGCTCTATCCTGCGGCAGGACCCGGACATCATCATGATCGGCGAAATCCGCGACACCGAGACCGCCGAAATCGCCATCGAAGCCGCGCTCACCGGCCACCAGGTCTTGAGCACCATGCACTGCAACGACGCCCCCGGCGCCATCGCCCGCTTGGACGACATGGGCATCGCCCCCTTCCTGATTTCCTCCTCCGTGATTCTCGCGTGCGCGCAACGCCTCATGCGCCGCATCTGCTCGCATTGCAAGGAACCCGTGGAATATCCCCAGCGCATGTTCCAGGATTTGAATATCGACCCCGCCATGTTCGACGGCTCCCCGCTCTACCGCGGGCGCGGCTGCGACCGCTGCAAGAACTCCGGCTACTCTGGGCGGCTCGCCATCATCGAAGGCATGACCATCTCCGACGAAATCCGCAAACTCATCATCAGCCGCGCCAACACGCGCGAAATGGGCAAGGTCGCCATCGGTCAGGGAATGCGCACCCTCCGCATGGTGGCGCTGGATCGCGTGCGCGAAGGCTTCTCTACGTTGGAACAAGTCCTCCTCCTGACCTCCTCGCACTGAGTTGCCGGACTGGAGCTAAAACCGCCGGCGCGGCGGCGTCACCGGCTGGAACTGGCTGATGACCGAAGGCGCGGTCGGCGGCGTAACCGTCGGAACACTCGAAGCTCCCAGCAGACTCGAACCGCCCGCAGGAGTGGACAACCCCGAACCAGAGTGCGACGGCGTAAAATTGTTCAACCCACCAAAGCCGCTCGCGCCCGGCGTGGTCGTCGACGGCAATGCGCTGAGAGGCTTGGCCGCCGCCGCTGCGGGGGACTCCAGCAATTTTTGGAATTCTATCCGGCGCTGGATCGCTTCCGGCGTCCGCTCCATAGGGATGGCAGCGGGCGGGCTGAAGATGGCCGAGAAAAATCCGGGGGCCGCTGGCACCGCCAGTTCGCGCCCGCCATTCGGCTGGAACAACCGGCTGATGGCCTTGCTAGCCGCCGCGGCCTCCGGCGTTTCGACGCCGGTGCGGCTTTCCGCTTCCCCGCTGCGTCCGAGGCCGCTCCTGATGCGCCAACGGTCTTCCGGTCGCGTGGAAAATCTATCCTGATACCCGCCGTCGTTGTTGCGCGCCGCGCCGTTCGTTTCGCCGCTGCGGCCTTGCGCCTGCCGGGAGAAATACCGCTGCAACACGCGCGGCGTTGCGGCGGTCAAATCATCCAGCACGCCCGGGATCGTGCGGTTCAGCCGCCATTGTTCCTCCAAGGTCGGAGACTTCCCCGCATCCGCCGGGTCGGCGAACATCCAGAAACGCTCCGCGTCCATCTGCTCCTTGAGTTCACGCATCTGCGCCGGGGTAAGGGATGGACGGGTAGCTGGCGGCAACATCTGCCCGCCGAGCGAGTCGTTGGCGGAACCCCATTTGCGGAACATATCATCCCGCACCAAGTCTTTGATGAGGTCTTCGCGCAACTGCCGGGGTTCGGCCTTGGGGGTATTCGTCGCCTCGGCGGCGGCGGTATGGATCAACCCCGCGCCGAGCAGACTCAGCGCCAAGCGGGCGACCCAACGCAGCCAGCAGTGAATGGAAAATCCCGGACGCATTGCAGGCCGCACCCTAGGCCGGAATCCGGCTCAAGTCAAAAATCAATTCCCAGCCGCCGCCTGCCGGCCGGCCATCATGAAGTCGATGTAGCCGATGAGCTGCGCCTTCATTTCGTTGCGCGGCACGATGGCGTCGATCAATCCGTGGTCGAGCAGGAATTCCGAGGTCTGGAAGCCAGGCGGCAGTTCTGCCTGCGTGGTGTCCTTGATGACGCGCGCGCCGGCGAAGCCGATCATCGCGCCCGGTTCGGCGATGATGAGGTCGCCCACCGTCGCGAAGCTTGCCATCACGCCCGCCATCGTGGGATGGGTGAGCACGCTGATGAACGGCAGCTTGGCCTGTGCGTGATACGCGAGCGCCCCGCAGGTCTTGGCCATCTGCATCAGGCTCAACATGCCTTCATACATCCGCGCGCCGCCGCTGGTGGAAATGATGATCACCGGCAGGTTCTTGGCCGTGCCCGCCTCGATGAGCCGCGTGAGTTTCTCGCCGACGACGGCGCCCATGGAGCCGCCGAGGAAGGTGAAGTCCATCACGCCGAGCGCGACGCGGTGTTCGCCGATCTTGCCGATGCCGGTGACGACGGCGTCCGGGAGGCTGGTTTTGCGGATGTTGGCCGCGAGTTTGTCCTTGTAGGAAGCCGCGCCGGTGAAGCCCAGCACGTCCACGCTCGTCATGGTGGCGTTCAATTCCTCGAAGGAGCAGGTCTCAACCAGCGAATGGATCCGCTCGCGGGCGCCGATGGGGAAATGGTGCGCGCACTTGGTGCAAACCTTTTGGTTTTCATCGAGGTCTTTATCGAACAAAAGCTCCTCGCACTTCGGGCATTTGGTCCAGAGGCCCACGGGAATGTCGCGTTTGCGGGATTTGCCGGTGGTGACTTTGGGCTTCTTGGCAAAAGTCGTCGCGGCGGCGTCCAACGGCGGCGGGGTGAGCGCCGGAGCGACGGCGGGTTGCTCAAAGACGTCCGTATCGAGCGATTTTTTGGTGAAGGTGGTGGTGGCCATGGAAAAATTCAGGGTTGGGGGTTATAGGCTGCCGGCAAGGCGGGAAATCACATCCGCCAGTCCAATACTGATTGGAAATTCCAGTTGCAACGTCTGAAATCATCTATAAACCCCGCGCCACTGTCCAGACACAAACCGCGCCCGCGCCCGCTGCCAGCAGGGCCACCGCGCCCGCACTGGTGGTCGCGCCCGTCGTGAACACGTCATCCACCAACACGATCCGCTCCCCCCGCAGCCGCAACCCCGGAAGCACGGCGAAGGCGCGGCGGACGTTCGCCGCCCGCTCGGTCCGGGTCAATCGCGTCTGCGTGAGCGTGGGCTGGATGCGGCGCAACAGGTTAGGCTGGCAGGGAAGGTTCGTTGCCGCGCTCAAAGCGCGCGCGAGCCGCTCCGCCTGGTTGAAGCCACGCTCACGCTGCTTCAGCGGATGCAACGGCACCGGGACGATGCAGTCCCAGTTGCCGGCGCGCAGTTCCGGCCCAGCCTCGCGCGCCAGCAGGTCCGCGAGAAACGGCTCGAACCAGTGCGCCTCCTGATATTTGTAGCGGTGGATGACCTCGAGCACCACGCCCCGCGCCACCACCGCCGAGCGGGCGGAAACGAAACTCAATTCCATCTCGCGGCAGTTGGAACACTCGAACTTCGTGGTGAGATCGCCCTCGAACGGCAGCCCGCAGCGGTCGCAGAACGGCGGACGGATGAAGCGCACCTGCAACCAGCAGCGGCGACAGACGAAACCCTCCCCCGGCGTGGCGCGTTCTTCGCCGCAAAGCTGGCAGGCCTCCGGATAAAGAAAATTCAAGCCCGCATCCGCCCAACTTCGGATTGCGCCCATGCCTTCGCTCATACGCGCCGCGAAGTTGGCTGCCGCCAGAGAAATTTTTCCGCCAGCACCAGCGTGAGCAGCAAGATGAAAAAGGCCAGCCAGCCGTCCGTCAGTTTGTGCGTTCCCCAGAACCACGCGCTCGCGCCCGGCGCGGCGGCGGTGAGGAAGCCGTAGCTCTTGAGCCAGAAAATCCAGCCCGCGTGCAGCCCGATGGCCGCATACAGATTCCCCGTGCGCTGATACGCCAGCCCCAGCACCCAGCCCGCGAGGGCGAGACTGAAGAAGCCGGGCACGAGCATTTCCACATTGCCGAAGCCGCGCAGCATCTGCGGCAGCAGGTCGAAACCCGAATGCCACGTCACCGCGCCGTCCAATTTCGCGCGGTCCAGAAAATGCACGAGCGCATACACCGCGCTGCTCGCCCCCAGCGCGAATCGCCAGTGGAAGCCGCGCCGCAAGCCGCCGAAAATGCCGCCGCGAAAAAGAATTTCCTCCAGCACCGCCACCACCGCCGCCGTCAATGCCGCGCTCAACATCTTGGAAACAATCGTCCCCGCCGGATGCGTGTTCCAGATGCGCCCGCCGCCAAGCAACGCGATGCCCACCACCACCGCCAGTCCCGCGAAGCCGAGGAGAAAGCCGCCGAGGAGTTGCCGCCCCTGCGTCGCGGCGGGTCGACCCAGCCCCAGATCGCGCCATGAGGTGACGCCCAGATTGCGCAGCAACGGCACCAACCCCGCGAGCGCGAGGATGAGCAGCGAGCGGTTGACATAGCGGTGGAAGGGACTGTCCGCGATTTTTTGCAGGGACGGAAATTGCGCCGCAGCAGATTGCGCCAGCCAGTAAAGTCCCGGCGCGAGCAGCGCCCCGCCCAAAAAAACCACGGCGATATAAATCGTGAGGGAGCGAAACGGGCGCATGAAGTTATTGAATCCGGCTTGCCGAGCCGCAACTCGCCCTGCAGCGAAGGGCGAAGGATGGTGGAGCCTAGGAGGGTCGAACTCCTGACCTTCTGAATGCCATTCAGACGCTCTACCAACTGAGCTAAGACCCCATCCAGCGGCAGCCAAGATAGTCAGCGGCGCCGAATTGTCAAAATTTTTCCCGCACCAATCGGTCAGCCGCGATAGACGATCATCACCGCATACTCGGTCATCAGCTTCTGGGTGCCGATGTCCAGATTCGTGTAGGTCAACGGCGTGACGCTGATGATGTTCGCTTCGCCCACCTTGTTGAGAAAATTGGAGATCATCTCGTCGAACCGGTCGTGCCCGACCTCGATGCAATCAGTGTGGCGGATGGTTTTTACCCGCGTCTTCTTGTCCGTTTCCTTTGCGGCGGCTTCCAGCGGCAAGGGTGGTTTGCTAATCAGACTTGCCATCGGCTTATCCTTGTTGATCGGCACTTTGAGGTGCATCTCCACCTTCGCCGCAGCGGAACTGGCGATGGCGTTGATCGGCTGATGCGCTCCCGAAGTTGTGGTCGGAGCGGGTGGCGCGCCTACCGGCGGAGCCGGCGGTTCGGGGATGACAATCGTCCCCCCGCAGGAGGGGCACTCGATCTCGCTGCCGGCGCCGGAATTATCCACCGCCAGCTCTTGTTCGCACTCGGGGCAATTGAAGATGATATCCATGGCTGTTGGTCAGGTTGAAGGCTTGGTGCGACCGTAAATCTTCGCCGCCGGCATGGCGAGCGAATTATTTGGCCGCGTCCGGGGCCGCCGCCCGCTTGGCCAGGATCGCCTCGGTGATTTTCTTCGCGAGTTCGGGTTTTTCGGCCAGCGCCTTTTTGGCGGCTTCCTTGCCTTGGCCGATGAGTTCGCCGTCGAACTGCAGCCACGCGCCTTTCTTGTCCACCGCGCCGCACTCGATGCCAACATCAAGGATGCTGCCTTCCTTGTCGATGCCGTGGTTGTAGATGATGTCGAACTCCGCTTCGACGAAGGGCGGCGCAACCTTGTTCTTCACGATCTTCACGCGGGTGTGGTTGCCGATGGCATTGCCGGCGGCATCCTTGAGCGTGTCCCGGCGGCGGATGTCAATGCGCACGCTGGCGTAAAACTTGAGGGCCTTGCCGCCGGGCGTGGTTTCGGGGCTGCCGAACATGACGCCGACCTTCTCGCGGAGCTGGTTGGTGAAGATGCACGTCGTCTTGGACTTGTTCAAAATCGCCGTCAATTTCCGCAGCGCCTGGCTCATGAGCCGCGCCTGCATGCCCATCGTGGCCATGCCCATCTCGCCCTCCAGTTCCGCCTTGGGTACGAGCGCGGCGACGGAGTCCACAACAATGACGTCCAACGCATTTGAGCGGGCGAGCGTTTCGCAGATGGTGAGAGCCTCTTCGCCGGAATCGGGCTGGGAGACGAGCAGATCGTCCAGGTTCACCCCGAGTTTCTTGGCATAAGCCGGATCCAGTGCGTGCTCGGCGTCGATGAACGCCGCGAGGCCGCCGGCCTTTTGCGCATTGGCGATGACGTGGAGCATGAGGGTGGTTTTGCCGGAGGATTCCGGCCCAAAAATTTCGATGACGCGCCCGCGCGGCACACCGCCAACGCCCAGTGCGAGGTCGATGGCCAGCCCACCGGTGGGGATGACCTGGATTTTTTTCTGCGCGTGGGCGTCGCCGAGGCGCATGATGGCGCCGTCGCCGTAGGCTTTGGTGATGCTGGAAATCGCGGACTCCAATTCCCGCTCGCGGGCGGCGGCGGCCTTGGCGGATTCAGCGGTGGCGGCGGCTTTTTCCGAGGCTTTATCAATGGACTTTTCGGCGGATTTGGGAGGCATAAATGATGAGGTTAAAATTGTTGGAAGTTGTTTGCTGAAACCGGGGGCGACGGTAGTGAAGCGCCGGGGATTAGTCAAACGCGGATGCAATTCTGCGGGGTCGGGAAGCTGCCGAAGCGGCAATCACTTCAGGATTTTCCAATATTTGCGCACGAGCTTCGGCCGCAGCGACGGCGGCAGCGGAATCTTTTTGGGCGGGCGCGGACTTGGCATCTCTGGCGGTTGCAGCCAATGCTTTTCCGCATATTCCGCGACCTGCTGCGCCACGTTCGCGACCCCGGGGTGAGCGTGCGCGGCTTCCACCACCGCCGCACCCACCTGCTCCACTTTGTGCGCCAGCCTATCCTCGGGCTTCACCACCGTCTCACCAATTTTCGTCTCGGAGAACTTCATCTCGCCGATGTTAAAATCCGTGAGCGCCTTGAGCGCATCTACCGACTGCCCGGCGGACTGCACGAAAGCCTCCATGCGGCTGTCCAGCGCGCCGAGAATCTGATAGTCATTGACCAGCCATTCGAGTTTGTCGGTCGCCACATCCACCAACAGGCCGTGCACGGCAATCTTCGCGCTGATGATGGGGCGGCGGCGGACAAAATCGCACGCCTTGATGACGTTCTGCCGCTCGCTGCCGAACACGCCGAAAAACTCATTCACATTCTCCGGCAACACCTGCCGCGCCACGCCCAACTCCCGCAGCCGGTCGAGCAACTGCAGCGTCGTCGTCCGGCCCACCTGGCAATCCGTGGGGCCGATGCTGGCGATCTCATCGCCGTGTTTGATGGCGCACGCCAACGCGAGCGACCGCACCGTGCTGCTCATCGAACCGGTGATGATGTTGCCCGCATTGCGCAGCCAGATGAACTGTTCCTTGGGCAGGCCGAGCACGTTTGGGAACAAGGCATTCAGGCGGGGTTCAAAGCACGTCAGCACGACCAGTGGCAACGAATCCGCAAACTCCGCCGGATGCAGGGCGGCGTCCGGGTCGCCGGCCACCGCCCGGTGGTTCGCATAAATGATGGCTTCAAGCAGGCGCATGGCCTCAAACCCCAAACAACTTCTTCCGCTCCGGGCGGCGCACGAAGAAATAAATCAGTGCGCCAATACGCTGCGTGAATACGATGTCCAGAATCCAGATCAACTTATCGTTGCCCTGGCCTGACCCCTTGGTGGCGCAGTCTACGAGCATCCAGATCCAGAACGCCAAGGCCGCGAGCGCAACCAGCCCGAATACGCCGAAAATCAATATCGGAATCAAGGCCACGCCCGCGGTTCAGGTCAGAACCTTCGCTGCAGACATTCAACCGGAGTCGCCCGCTGCCGGTAACTGTAATTTGCCGGGAAGATTGTAGCTCTTCCCGCTTGCCAGCGCGGAATGGGTTGCCCATCGTCCCGCCATGCAATCTCACGAACTGCTGCGCGAAATCCTGCAGAAGACCAGTGCCAAGAAAATTGCAGACGACCTCGGCCTGTCTGCCTCTATGATTTATAAATGGGCCGAGCCGGGCGACTCTAGCGGCAGCGCCAACCCACTCGACCGCCTCGAGGCCCTGCTCCGCAGCACCGGCGACAAGCGACTGGCGCAATGGCTCTGCCAGCACGCCGGCGGATTCTTTGTGGCCAACCCGCGCAGTGACCAGCCCCACCCGGAATTTCTGATCCCGGCCACCAATGAAATCGTCCAGGAATTCGCCGATCTCCTCGCCGTCGTCGCCAGCGCGGCGAGCGACAACCAGATCTGCCAACACGAGGCCCGGACCATCCGCGCCCGTTGGGAGGAATTGAAGTCTGTGACCGAGAATTTTGTGACCTGCTGCGAAAAGGGGAATTTTCTTCCGCTAAAACAACCGGCTGCCGCCAAATAATTTCACCATGTTGCCCACCCGCGATGGTTCGTTCCGCCTTTTCCGCCTGTTTGGCATCGAGGTTTATCTGCACTGGTCGTGGCTGCTGGTCGCCGTGTTTCAGGTCAGCCGCATGAAGGGCTATTCCACACCCATCTGGGGCGTGCTGGAATATCTGGCGCTCTTTGCCATCGTGCTCACCCACGAATTCGGCCACGCGCTCGCCTGCCGGCAGGTCGGCGGCAAGGCGAATCTCATTCTGCTCTGGCCGTTCGGCGGCGTGGCTTACGTCAGCCCGCCGCAACGCCCGGGCGCGACGCTCTGGAGCATCGCCGCCGGCCCGCTGGTCAACGTCGCGCTCGTGCCGCTGCTCACGGGGTTGATCTATCTGAGCCGCGCCCTCGGCTGGCCGGAAACGCTGCCGGATGCTAATGCGTGCCTCTACATGATCTGGATCATCAACCTCGTGCTGCTGATTTTTAATCTCCTGCCCGTCTATCCGCTAGACGGCGGGCAAATCCTGCGCTCGCTATTATGGTATCCGTTCGGCCGTGCGCGCAGCCTGATGATCGCTGCCATCGTGGGCTTCATCGGACTGGCGGGCCTCTTGATTTTCGCCGTGCTGAATCAATCCATCTGGTTGGGGATTCTCGCACTCGTAATCGTGCTGCCGAGTTGCTGGCGGGGTTTCGTGGAGGCCCGCGGGCTGATGCGGTTGGAAAAGACTCCACGCCACACGGGTTTCGCGTGCCCGAGTTGCCAAACCGCGCCCACCGTCGGCAACTTCTGGGTCTGCGGTCACTGCCAGACTTCCTTTGACTCCTTCAGCACCCGAGCCGCTTGTCCGAACTGCGGCGCGCAATTCGCCACCACCGCCTGCGTCGAATGCGGGGCCACCGCGTCGCTGACCGAGTGGCTCAAGCCCCCGCCCATGCCGCCACGGTGATGGTAACGGGCACCCCGCGCCGGCCCATTTTAACCTTGCCTCCCGGACCTTTCCGCGTATCGTCTGCCCCGCCCGAACGCCGCGTGTGCGGATGTTCATTGAGGCTGAAAAACAACAGTAAACGCACAACCTAACCCTCAACCCTCCGTTGCCCCCGCAGCGTTTGGTCAGTTAGTTTGGCAATGGAGTCTTCGATGGCGCTTCCGCGCCCTCCCAGCCTCCCCGTCCCATAGCACAGTAATATTATGCTCACCATGGAAGAAGCCCTGAAGCAGCGCGGCGCCCTGCCGTTTGCCGCTGGCAACATCGTCAAAGGTATCATCATCGAAATCCGCCCCAAAGAAGTCCTCGTGGACATCGGCTACAAATCCGAAGGCGTGGTCCCCGGCAATGAATTCATCGAATTCAAGAACCTCAAGGTCGGCGGTGAAATCGATGTCCTCATCGAAAAACTCGAGGACAAGGACGGCATGGTTGTCCTCTCCCACGAGAAGGCCATGTTCAAACAGAACTGGGACCGCATCCTTTCTATCTGCAACGAAGGCGGCATCATCACCGGCAAAGTCACCGACATCGTCAAGGGCGGCGTCATCGTCAACATCGGGGTCGAAGCCTTCCTGCCCGCCTCCCAGATCGACGTCATCACCCCCAAGAACCTCGCCCAATACGTCGGTAACTCCTACCAGTTCAAGGTCGTCAAGATCAACCAGGAGCGCCAGAACATCGTCCTCTCCCGCCGCGAACTCATCGAAGCCGAGCGCACCGAAAAGCGTTCCAAGCTCCTCTCCGACATGACCCCCGGCGACATCCGCAAAGGCACCGTCAAAAACATCACCGACTTCGGTGCGTTCATCGACCTCAACGGCCTCGACGGCTTGCTGCACATCACCGACATGAGCTGGGGCCGTATCGGCCATCCCTCCGAAATCCTCAAGGTCGGCCAGGACATCGATGTCGTCGTCCTCGACATCAACAAGGAAAAGGAACGCGTCAGCCTCGGCCTCAAGCAGAAGCTCGCCAATCCCTGGGACCAGATCGAAGCCAAATATCCCGTCGGCGCGAAGGTCAAAGGCAAAGTCGTCAACCTCGTCCCCTACGGCGCGTTCGTGGAACTCGAACCCGGCGTCGAAGGCCTCGTGCACGTCACCGAACTCTCCTGGACCAAGCGCATCGCCAAACCCAGCGACGTCCTCACCCAGGATCAGGAACTCGAAGCCGTCGTGCTCGGCATCAACCGCGACGAACAGAAAATCTCCCTCGGCATCCGCCAACTCGAAGCCAACCCGTGGGACAAGGCCAGCGAGAAATATCCTGCCGGCACCAAAGTCAAGGGCGTCATCCGCAACCTCACCAGCTACGGCGCGTTCATCGAACTCGAAGAAGGTCTGGACGGCATGATCCACGTCTCCGACATCTCCTGGACCCGCAAGATCAACCACCCCAGCGAAGTCCTCAAGAAGGGCGACGAAGTCGAAGCCGTGGTCCTCGAAGTGGACAAGGCCAACCAGCGGATTGCCGTCGGCATCAAACAGCTCGGCGTGGATCCGTGGGACAAGATCGATGAACTCTACAAGGTCGGCGACCTGGTCACCGGCAAGGTCACCAAACTCGCCAGCTTCGGCGCGTTTGTGGGCCTGCAAAACGATATCGACGGCCTCGTGCACATCTCCCAGATCAGCGAAGAGCGCGTGGAAAAAATCAAGAACGTCCTCAAGCCCGATCAGG
>JAFMIX010000150.1 GCA_017853785.1 Verrucomicrobiales bacterium | reverse complement strand
CCGCCCGCCCCGCCGCGCCCCGCGCCGGTGAAACGCGCCCCGACCGTTTCCATCCCCGCCGCCGCCGTCGCTGCCAAGCCGGTTGCGCCCGCGCCCCCGCCCGAACCCGCACCGGGTTCTGAAATTGTGCCTGCGCCCGCGCCGGAAAAAACTTATTCCGATGCGGAAATTCTCGCCGCCGTGAAAACCCCCGGGCCGAAGAAAATCATTCCGCCCGTCGCGGCCAAGCCGCCGCGCGAGAAATTCGAGCACTCCACCAACAAACCCGAGAAGCGGGACCAGAAAGCCCCGTGGTTTGCCGAAGCCGGCAAGAAGAGGGCCAGCCGCGCCACGCCCGGTGGCCAGACGCGCCTGTGGATGGGCATCGGCGAGGAGATGGGCGTGCGTCCCGGCGACATCGTCGGCGCGATTCTCGGCGAGACCGGCCTGCCCTCGGCCACCGTCGGCACGGTGGACATCCGCGAGCGACACCTGTTTGTGGACGTCGCCGCCGAGCACGCGAATGTCATCATCGCCAAGCTCAACCGTGCGACCATCCGGAACAAAAAAGTCAAAGTGAAGATCGCGTGAGCCGGCATCGGAACGCGGCATTGATGCCGCTTCAATGTTCGACCGAAGCGGGCGAGATGATTTTCATCGTTGCTAACATTTGGACGGTGCAGCGGGCTGAAGCCCGCGTTGCAATTACAACATGACCGACCCAATTCCAAATTCAACGCCGCCGCCGCCGAAAACTGTTGAGCGTCTCTTCCCGTTCGTGCTCAAGACGCGCAGCCTGATCATCGGTCGGGACTCGTTGATGCGCAGCAAGGGCAAGCTCCATTTCGTGCTCATCACCACCGACATTGCGGAGAACAGCCGCGCGGACATCCTCGCGAACTTCACACATTACCCGGTGGTGCAGCATTACACTTCGGCGGATCTGGAAAAATTTTTCAACATCCGCGGCGCGAAAGCCGTCGGCTTTGCGAAGTCCGGCCTCGCGCAATCCATCTACGCGGAACTCAAGCCGTATCGCATCAACGCCCCGGCGCATCCCTCCAAGCCGGGTGTTGGTCTGGAAATTAAGTCGCCCCTTGCTTGAACAGTCCGGCGGCGGCGGAGTCTCTTATCAAGTCGCTCTGCTATCGCTGCCCGGCCTTGGCATGGGTTGCCGCTTGGCAGACGTAGTGGAGTAAAGTAGCTTCCCCGCTCATCACAATTATGATTTCCAACCAATTCAGGGTGTTTCCCCGGCTGTTGACGCTTGCGGTGGCGGGCGCGGTTTTAATCACCACTGGCAACACTGGTTTTGCGGCGGCGGCGCCGGCTTCCGTGCTGGGGCGGGACCCGGTTCTGGAGGCGGCGATCGGCCGGGTGTTTCCCGCGTTGGTGCGCATCTTTGTGTTGTCGGATAATCCCGAGGGCGGGCGCATCGGCAAACAGCCTTCCGCCGGGAGCGGCGCGGTCATCAGCGAGGACGGTTACATCATCACCAACCATCACGTCGCCGGCAAGGCGCGCCACCTCGTCTGCCGCATGTACGACGGCGAGGAGATTGAGGCCAAACTCGTGGGCACGGATGCCTTGGGCGACATCGCCATCATCAAGCTGGATTTGAGCCGCCGCAAAAACAAAACCCCGCTGGCTGTCGCGAAATTCGGCGATTCCGACAAGGTGCGCGTGGGTGACACGGTGCTGGCGATGGGTTCGCCCATGGCGGTGTCGCAGTCCGTGACCAAAGGCATCGTGGCCAACACCTCGCTCATGTTGCCCAGCGTGTTCGGTGATTCGGGCATGAAGATGGATGGCGAGAATGTCGGCAGCCTCGTGCGCTGGATCGGGCACGACGCCGTCATCTATCACGGCAACAGTGGCGGGCCGCTCGTGGATTTGCGCGGCGACATCGTGGGCATCAATGAGGTGGGCTTGGCCAGTCTCGGCGGGGCCATCCCGGCGAACCTCGCCAAATCCATCGCCGAACAGATCATCAAGCAAGGCCATGTGGAGCGGAGTTGGACCGGCATCGAAGCGCAGGCGCGGCCGAAGTCGCTGGCGGTGGCGCGCGGCGTCCTCATCGGCGGGGTCATCGCAGCTTCACCCGCCGCCCGCGCGGGGCTGCAGCCTGGCGATGTCATCACGAAATTCGACGGCGAAGTGGTGGACGCCGAAATCCAGGAAGACCTTCCGGCCTACAACGCTTTGGAGATGAGCATGCCCATCGGCAAGAAAGTCGCGCTCACCGTCCTGCGCGCCGGGCAGGAGAAAAAATTTCAAGTGCAGACCACCAGCCGCGGCCGGGCGGAGAACAATGATCTGGAACTCAAGGACTGGGGGCTCACCGCGCGCAATCTGACGATGTTGGGCGCCATCGAGAAAAAACGTACCAACACGGACGGCGCAGAAGTCACGTCTATCGAGCCGGGCGGCCCGGCGGCAGCGACCATTCCCGAGTTGAAGGAAGGTGATGTGATTGTGGCTGTCGAAGGTCAGCCGGTGAAGGCGACCGAGGACTTGCGCCGCATCAGCGCGGAATTGCTCAAGGATGTCACCGGCCAGCGCGCGGTGCAGATCGTATTTGAGCGTGGTGTCTCCCAATACCTCACGCTTGCCAAGCTGCCGCACCGCGAGACTCCGCCCGAGGAAACCCCGCGCAAGCCCGCGCTGCAGATGATCCTCCAGCCCGTCGGGGTCGAGCTGGCTGAGGCGTTGGGCATCAAGAGCGGCGCGCGCGTGGCGTTCGTTTTCCCCGGGCGCGGCGCGGCCAGGGCCGGCCTCCGTGTGGGCGATATCCTCACGCGCTTCGATGGCGATGTGATCCGCTGCCAGCAACCGGAGGACGTGGGCCAGTTGTTGGGCCGGGTGCGCAAATACAAGATCGGCGCCGAGGTGGAGTTTGAATTTCTCCGCGGAAAGGAAACCCGCAAGACCACCCTCACCCTCGAAGCCGATGGCCCGCCGGTGGATGAACTCAAGCGCTGGAAAGACCGCGATTTCGAACTGACCGTGCGCGAACTGACCGAGATGGAACGCGTCACCCAACGGATCCCGGAGCACATCAAAGGCGTGCGGGTGGATGAGGTTCTGGCTGCCGGCTGGGCCGCGCTGGCCAAGGTCCGCACCGGCGACCTGCTCATGGCGATCGACGGCACGCCGACGCCCGATGTCGATACCGCCGAGAAATTGCTCAAGGCCGCCGCTGTGAAAAAAGTCCGGCAGCTCGTCTTTTTTCTGCGCCGCGGCGTCCATTCGTTTTACGCCGAACTCGAACCCGGCTGGGATGATTCCAGCGACGGCGCGACCGCTCCTAAAACAAGATAACCAACCCCCATCACAACGATGAAACTTCACTCGCAATCCAATTTCCGCCTGGTGCTTTTAACCCTGTTCACCGCCGGCCTTGTCGCCGGGGCCGCCCAGGCGGACATCCGGGAAACGGCCCGCACCGTGTTCGCCGCGAACAAGGAGGCGGTCATCAGCCTCACCGCGGTGGTCAAAGTGGAGGTTCCCGGGCGCAGCAGCCAGGGGCAGGATGTGGCCGTGACCGGCACCGTGATCGGCGCGGACGGCTTGACGGTCGTTTCGGCCGCCAGCATCAATCCCGTCGCCGCGTTGCTCGAGGCTGCGGGCGAAGAGCGCACCACCACCAAGCCCAAGGTCGAGCTCACGGACATCAAATACCGCCTTGCCGACGGCACGGAAATCCCCGGCCGCCTCGTTTACAAGGACAGGGATTTGGATCTGGCCTTCCTCGTGCCGAATCTGAAGGCAGGGGAGGCCTCCCCCAAATTCGCCAGCCTCGCCGCCAAGGAAGGGCCGAAGGCGCGGGAACTGGATGAAATCATCTCCGTGACGCGCCTTTCCAAGAACATGAATCACGCGTCCGCGGTCAGCCTCGGCCACATCGTCGCCACGGTCACGAAGCCGCGCACGGTTTATGACTTCGCCCTCAATGGCACGCCCACGACCGGCAGCCCGGTCTTCACCGGCGGCGGCGAACTGCTCGGCTTTGCGATGATCCATCCGAACGACAGCGGGGCCAGTTCCGCCGCGCTCCGCGCCATGTTGTCCGGCGGCGGCGAGATTGTCATCCTGCCTGTCGGGGAAGTGACCGGGCTGGTGGAGTTCGCCCGCAAGGCCGCCGCGAAAAACGAGGCGAAGCCCGCCGCTGAAACCAAGCCCGCAGCGGAGGCGCCCGAAGAGGCGAAGTAGTACGGTTGCTGGAACGCCTTCGTCTGCGGCCAACGCGCGGGTCAGCGGACTTTGGCGCGGGCTTCGATTCACGGCATCTCGGCAGGCGCGGACATGGCGGTGGCGGATTCGACCGCACGGCAGTTGGAAGTCGGCGAACGTCCGCAGCCTGCTGGTCGCGAGGTGGTGGCGGCTTGTCCCGTGTCCGGCAAAGCCACTCCGGTCGAACGCCCCGAGGCCGGGCAGTTGCCGGCGGTCACGGAGGAAACACCCGCGCTGGAGACGCCGGATCGCGTCATCTACTTCTGCTCGGGCGGGCATATCGAAAGGGTTGTTGAGCAACTCTCCGAGGAGGAATTCCGGCAGCATTGGGAAACGCAGGGAGTCTACCTGAATGCCGGTGCCGGGTCTGGCTCCGGGCCGAGTCCCACTGGAACGATCCCTGTAAGCTGGACGACGGGACAGCGCTGGTTTCTCTGCGTTCGCGCGATGCCTCCCGACCACCCCGTGAATCGGCGGTCGGAGGCGGAGTGTCACGATCCGCGTGCGGCAGGAAAGATGTAGTCAGAGTCTAAACGCCGCCGTTCGCACATGGCGCAGAGGTGGGCTTCGAGGTGCGCGTTGAAGTCTACGACGCGAGATTCATGGTTCTTGGCCAAACCGTCCGCACCGATGGTGAGCTGCTTTTGAGCCCAATCAACATCGTTCCATTTGAGGCGCAACATCTCATTGCGACGACTGCCGCAATAGCACATCAATTTAATGTAATCGAAAAGCGGCTGCCCATTCTTCAACTTCTCCAAAGCCGCACGGCAAAGCCGCTCAACTTCCGCGTGAGTGACGAGGCTGCGCTTTTTCGGCACCCATTTGACGGGACGAACACCCTCGGCGGCTGAGGTTGGGATCAGGCTATTTTCTACGGCATATCGCAGGAGGTTTCGGAGAATGGTGAGGTTGAGGTTTGCGCTTCGCCCCGACCATCCTTCTGCGAGCTTTCTGGCGCGAAACGCGAGGATGCCGGACTTGGTAACCTTATGCAGCCGGACACCGGCGAAGTATTCGCTGCAATGGTCGAGGTGAATCCGCTCGCACCTGAGCGTAGACTGACGTTTGAGGTGCTGGTGCGCCACGAGGTAGGTTTCGGCAAACTCGCTTAACAGGGGCGCGCTAGGGCTCAGCTGGAGGGTATTGCTGCCACGCTGCTGGAGGAGCGTGGACAGTTCACCTCTTGCGTCAGCGACAGTGGTCGCCTTCAGCGCCACTCGTTTCTCTGTTTTTGCCCCCGATGACAACGTCACCGTTAGGCGCGCATAGAACCGCTCGCCGCGCAACCAGAGGTTGCGGATGGGTTGCTTGCGACCGTCTAGGACACGGACGAACCGGAGGGATGCTGGGGTTGAATCGGCACAAATTTCGGCACACGGACGTTTTTCATTATTGGTTGGCTGTTGTTATGCCATGCCTGAACCGAGAGAAGCACCCTATTTGCAGTGTTGTACTGAAGATGGTGCCCACGACAGGACTTGAACCTGTACGATGTTACTCACTAGAACCTGAAT
>JAFMIX010000149.1 GCA_017853785.1 Verrucomicrobiales bacterium | reverse complement strand
ACCGGCCGGAACTCCCGCCAGCGCATACGCCGCCAGCAGCGGCACGATGAAAATAGGCAGCACGACGAATTTGATCGGATAGCGCATCACGCTCAGACCGGGCAGATGGGCCGCCAGCGCGTATATTTTGCCGGCGTTGCCCAGCGCGAGCGCCACGCCCAAGACCGCCAGCGCGGCGAGCAGCCACACGCGCCGCTGCCGCAACCGGAACACCGCCACCGCCGCCAGCACGAGCGTCGGGCCTCCGAGATAGTAGGAAGCCGTCCACTGCTGGCCGGGCTGGCAATACACGCCGTGATATCCGGGATGCAGCCGGATCAACGGCGCAAAGAAATTCACCGGGCCGGTCAAGGGCATCGCCCAGGTATCGCCGCGAAATTGATTCGTGCGGTGCGAGTGCGCCAGCAGATCCAGAAACGGCAGCAGTTGCACCGCCGCCAACGCCGCCACCAACAGGACGATGCCCGCCAAACACACCAGCGGCTTCACTCCACCGCCACTCAACACCACCACCCCCGCGATGACCCACGTCAGCGCGATGACTTCCGGCGTGCCCGAAAGCATCTGCACCGCCCCGCACAGCGCGGCCACGATGAGTTGCCGTCCGCCCGTGCGAGTTGCGATTTCCACGCGGCTCACCACCCACGGCATCCACGCCAGACTGGCGATGGTGGACGACCACATGAGGCTGTTTAGCATCAAGCCGCTGCCGGCGAACACCAGCCCCGCGAACGCCGCTGCAAAGGAATTTTCCGTCCACCGCCGCGCCAGCAGATACATCCCCAATCCGCCAAAAAACATATGCAGCAAACAGAATACCCCGAGCGCCCATGTGAACGGCAGCAGCAGATAAAACAGCGCCGGCGGATAGAGCGTCTGCGAGTTCCACTGCGCGAGAAACGGGATGCCGCAATAGCTCAGCGGATTCCACAGCGGCACCTCGCCGCGCCAGAAGCTTTCCCGGAAATACTTCGCCAGCGGGTAACTAAAATAGCCGTAATCCCGATAGACAAATGTTTCCAACCCTAGAAACACCTGCGGCCAGCAGGCCAGAATCAATGCCGACAGTAGCAGGGCAAATCGGCGCGGCGTCAGCCAGTCGGCAGTGGAAAGATTGTTTTTTCCAGACACGCGGATATGTAACGGGTTGGCGCGAGGCGGCGCAATCTTTTGCGCAAGGGGAACGTGACAGCCGCCACGTTTGGCGCTAATAGTTCTCCATGGCCGAAATGCCAGTAAAACCGAAGCCCGCGCCAGAGACCCCGGTCGATCCGTCCGCACCGGCAGTGCCGCTGTCCCCGCCGCCCGAACCGAAGACGCTCACACCCGAAGAGCAGATGGCGCTCTTTGAAAAAGACCTAAAGGAAAATGACTGGGGGCATCAGCCCTGTTAGCGGCTGCCCAAAAAACAAAAAAGCCCCTGCCCGACCTTGCGGTCAGACAGGGACAAATTAGGGGATGGGAGTTCGCCACGCTCTCTTTCCCGGGCCGACATTTGGCGCGCCCTTGCGGGGTTGCCGGCTTCCCGACGCCATTCTCCACGGCAAGCGGAGTTTGCTCGGCCTCATAGCAGGGCCGTCCAGCGCCTTGCGGACACTGAATTATCGAGTGAGGCCTCATAGCTCGCTTCGGCTGGTGGTTGCGCCACCGGCTTACGAACCAGGGGGAGACACGCTTGTGATTCTTTCTCCGCGTCTCCACCGTTTACCGCTGGGTCGGCCACCGCTTATGGCGGTGCGTTGGCCCAGTGCACGGGTCTGACCTCTTATCTCTCAGGTTGCTTTTCGCTCACAAGCCAGCGGTGTCGTTTGTAACATCGCCGAGGTTCTGGAAGTTTTTCACGAGCCTTGCCCAGACGCCGTGTTCTTCCCGGCGCGAATGCTCATTTTGTTCGCCTTTCGGCGGCTTTCGTTTGGCTGACCTTCTTGCGAAGACCGCCAGAGCCATCCGCTCCGTGCTGACGCACAGTAGCAACCATCTACCCTCAGGGTAACTGCGATTCGCCCAAGGCCGAAACGTCCTTGAACTACCTGACCCGACTCGGAACGGTTTCTCATCGTCCCTTGCCGCTCAGTTCCTTTTTTCGCGTTACTGACCCGCGCGAACGGGCCAGAGGAACCGGTGAATCCTGCCTCCGCTGCCGCACCTTGCGGTCCGGTTTAAAAGGGGTTGAACCAACCAGCCTGATCCAACCTTTCCCCAGTCGCCTGGGATTATCTTCGAGCCGTTCTGCGGCAAACTTTCATCCGCCGCCAACCATCTCGGTTCTTTCAATGAACTGAAGCCACTCTAGCAGGGTTTTGCATTCCGACTACAAATTGATATTCACCGGGTTATTCACCAAAAGCGGGCGGAGAGTACCCGGGCAAAAATCGAGAATCGCCAATTTATTCAGGGCCAAACCCGCGGCCAAAATTATTTATCCACCGCCGGTCTGCAGCAAAATCCGCCACGGTGAAAAAAATTTTCAAATTTAGAAAACAAAAAACGGTGGCGAGCCTGCGCCCGCCACTGCTGAAATTCTCCAACCCCCACCTCACCGCACCACGCGCGCGCCACCGCCTTTTATGAGCTTTTCCACCTCGGATTTCGTGGCCATGCTGGTGTCGCCGGGCGTGGTCATCGCCAGCGCCCCGTGCGCCGCACCGTAATCCACTGCCTGCTGCGCGTCGCCGGTGGTCATCATTCCGTAAATGAAACCGGAGGCAAAGCTGTCGCCGCCGCCGACGCGATCGAGGATTTCCAGATCGAGATACTGCCGGCTCTCGTAGAACTTGCCGTGCACCCACGCGATGGCGCCCCAGTTGTTCACCGTCGCCGTCTTCGCGGCGCGGAGCGTCGTGGCGGTGGCTTTGAAGTTCGGATACGTCTTCACGGCCGTCTCGATCATGCGCTTGAATGCGGTCACGTCGATATGCAACAGATTTTCATCCGCGCCTTCCACGTGGAAGCCGAGGCACGCAGTGAAATCCTCCTCGTTGCCGATCATCACATCCACGTATTTGGCGATCTCGCGATTCACTTCCTGCGCGCGTTTCTGCCCGCCGATGGATTTCCAGAGCGACGGGCGGTAGTTCAAATCATAACTGACGACCGTGCCATGCTTCTTGGCGGCCTGGACACACTCGAGGACCAGTTGTGGTGTGGTGTCGCTCAAGGCGGCGAAAATGCCGCCGGTGTGCAGCCAGCGGACGCCGAGCTTGCCGAAGATGTGATCCCAATCGAAGTCGCCTGGCTTGAGCTGCGCCGCCGCGCTCAGGCCGCGATCCTACACGCCCACTGCGCCGCGCACGCCGAAGCCGCGCTCGGTGAAGTTCAAGCCGTTGCGCACATTCCGCCCGATACCGTCGAACGGCAACCACTTGATGAACTCGGTGGCCACGCCGCCTTGCAGGACAAAATCTTCCAGCAACCGCCCCACGTCATTGTCCGCGAAGGCCGTGGCCACCGCGGTGCGCAAGCCGAAGCAGCGGCGCAAGCCGCGCGCCACATTGTATTCGCCGCCACCTTCCCACACTTGGAACTGGCGGGCGGTGCGGATGCGACCCTCGCCGGGGTCGAGGCGCAGCATGATTTCACCCAGCGAGAGCAGGTCGTATTTGCAGGAGTCGGTGGGTTTGATTTGGAGTTGGCTCATGTTGAAAATTTTTACGGCCTCACGCACGGGCGGCGGCCAACGCTTCCTGCGTCAGTTTGGTGATGCCGATCCAGTCGCGGGTGGCAATCAATTTCTTTTCCACGAACCAAGAGCCGCCGATGGCGGCGACGCTTTCGAGCGCGAGGTAATCCGCCAGATTTTTCAGATTGATGCCGCCCGTGGGGATGAATTGCACGCCGGTATGCCGATACGGCCCTTCGAGTGCCTTGAGCATCGGTACGCCGCCGGCCTGCTCGGCGGGGAAAAATTTTACCACCGGACACTCCAGTTGCAGCGCCTGCTCCAGTTCCGAGGGCGTGGCGATGCCCGGCGAGAAATCCAGTCCGGCGCGGCGCGCAGCTTCCACGGTGCGAACGTTCAGCCCGGGGGCGAGGCCGAAGCGCGCCCCGGCATCCACGGCGCGGCGGACGTTGTCTTCGGTCAGCAGCGTGCCGGCACCCACGAGCATCACGGGACGGGCGGCGGCGATCTTCGCGATGGCCGCGGCGGCGGCGGGCGTGCGGAACGTGATTTCAATCACGTTCAGTCCGCCAGCGAGCAGCGCATCCGCCAATTCGAGGGCGACGGCCGCGTCGTCGATCACCACCACGGGCACGATGCGCGCCTGCCGGATTTGTTTGAGGGTCGTTGCGTTCATGAAAATCACCGGGCCAGCCAGCCGCCGTCCACGTTCAGCACCGTGCCGTTGAGATAATCCGCTTCCGGAGAGGCGAGGAAAACTATCGCCCCCGCGATGTCTTCAGGCGAGCCCCAGCGGCCTTCGGGAATGCGGTCTTGAATCGCCTTGTTCCGCACCGGGTCTTCGCGGAGCGCTTTGGTGTTTTCCGTGGCGATGTAGCCGGGGGCGACAGCGTTCACGTTGATGCGTTCCTTGGCCCACTCGTTGGCGAGCGCCTTGGTCACGCCGGCGATGCCGTGTTTGCTGGCCGCGTAGGCGGGCACGGTAATCCCGCCCTGAAACGAGAGCAGCGAGGCGACATTCACCAGCTTGAGCCGCGAACCTTCCGGGGCAGTAGCGCGGCCGGTTTCAATCCACCACTTGCCGACGGCTTGCAGGAGAAAGAACGGCGCATTCAAATTAGTGGCGATGACAGCATTCCAGTCGGCTTCGGAAAAATCCTTCGCGGGCGCGCGGCGGATGATGCCGGCGTTGTTGACCAGCCCGTTGATGCGCCCCGTCTGCGCAAGAATCGCCGCGATGACCCCGGCGGATTCCTTTTGCGTGCCCGTGCCGAGGTCGGCGTTGTGGGCGATAAACTTACCGCCTGCCGCCACGACCGCCGCACCGGTTTCGGCCAGGTCGCTGCGCGCCACGCCAACCACAGTGCCACCTTCTCGAGCGAACCCGACGCAAATCGCCTGACCAATCCCCCGACTTGCGCCCGTCACCACGATGACTTGGTTTTCAAATCGCTTCATAAACGGGTTCATTGCAGGTCGAGCGGCTTCACGGCGTCCATGTCATCGAAGCGCTGGTTCTCGCCGGCCATGCCCCAGATGAATTTGTAGTTACCCTGCCCGCAGCCCGCATGGATCGACCACGCGGGCGAGAGCACGGCCTCTTCATCGTGCATGAACAGATGCCGCGTCTCGGTCGGCTCGCCCATGAAGTGCGAGAGCACCCGGTCGCCGAGGTTGAAATAGAAATACACTTCCGTGCGGCGGTTGTGCGTGTGCGGCGGGAAGGTGTTCCACACGCTGCCCTCGGCCAGCGTGGTGTAGCCCATGACGAGCTGGCAGCTCTGGATGCCCTTCTCGTGGATGTATTGGCGGATGACGCGCTGGTTGGCCGTGGCCGGCGTGCCGAGCGGAATCGTCGTGGCATCCGCCATCGTCGCGACCGCTGTGGGATGCGGGGCGTGCGCGGGGCAGCTCAAGATGAAATATTTCGCGGGCTGCTTCGCGTCGCGACTGGCGAAGCTCACTTCCTTCGCGCCCATGCCGATGTAAATGCAGCCCTCGGGTTCAACGGCGAAAGCTTTGCCGTCCACCGTCACCGTGCCCGCGCCGCCGGTGTTGATCGCACCCAGCTCGCGGCGTTCGAGGAAAAAGCCCCGCCCGGTCTCGCGGTGCTTCAACTGCGAGACCGACGTCCACGGCGTGC
>JAFMIX010000148.1 GCA_017853785.1 Verrucomicrobiales bacterium | reverse complement strand
ACATCGTCGGCGGCTGCTGCGGCACGACGCCGCCCCACATCAAGGCTATCGCCGACGCCGTCAAAGATTTGCCACCGCGCAAAGTTCCGACCGCCACGCCCTGCCTGCGCTTGAGCGGCCTCGACGCATTGACCGTCACGCCGCAAACCAACTTCCTCAACATCGGCGAGCGCACCAACGTCGCCGGTTCGCCCAAATTCGCGCAGCTCATCAAGGCCGGCGAATACGAGGCCGCCGTCGCCGTCGCGCGCCAGCAGGTCGAGAACGGCGCGCAGGTGATTGATGTCTGCATGGATGAAGGCATGATCGACGGCGTTGCCGCGATGACGCGCTTCCTCAACCTCATCGCCTCCGAGCCCGACATCTGCAAAGTGCCGATCATGGTGGACTCCTCGAAGTGGGAAGTCATCGAAGCCGGTTTGAAATGCCTTCAAGGCAAAGGCATCGTGAACTCCATCTCGCTCAAGGAAGGCGAGGAGAAATTCCTGACGCAAGCCCGCCTCGTCCGGCGCTACGGCGCGGCGGTCGTCGTGATGGCGTTCGATGAAAAGGGTCAGGCCGATAGCTTCGAGCGCCGCATCGAAGTCTGCAAACGCGCCTACGACTTACTCGTCGCGCAAGTCGGCTTCCCGCCGCAGGACATCATTTTCGATCCCAACGTCCTCACCGTCGGCACGGGCATGGAAGAACATTCCAACTACGCCGTGGATTTCATCCGCGCCACGCATTGGATCAAGCAGCACCTGCCGCACGCGAAAGTCAGCGGCGGCATCAGCAACCTGTCGTTCTCGTTCCGCGGCAACAACGTCGTGCGCGAGGCCATGCACAGCGCGTTTCTGTATCACGCCATCAAAGCCGGGCTCGACATGGGCATCGTCAACGCCGGCATGCTCGAGGTCTATGAGGAAGTGCCCAAGGATTTGATCGAACTCGTCGAGGACGTGCTGCTCAATCGCCGTCCCGACGCCACCGAGCGGCTCATCAAGTTCGCCGAGTCCGTGAAGCAAAAAGGCAAAGCCGAAGTCGTCGAAGACGCCTGGCGCAGCGGCACGGTCGAGGAACGCCTCACCCACGCGCTCGTGAAGGGCATCGTGGATTTCATCGACGCCGACGTGGAAGAAGCGCGGCAGAAATTCGCCAAGCCGCTCCAAGTCATCGAAGGGCCGCTGATGGCCGGCATGAACGTCGTCGGCGACCTCTTCGGCGCGGGCAAGATGTTTCTGCCGCAGGTCGTCAAATCCGCCCGCGTGATGAAAAAAGCCGTCGCCTATCTCTTGCCCTACATGGAGGCGGAGAAGAAACTCAGCGGCGCGACCAACAAGAACGCCGGCAAGATTCTAATGGCCACCGTCAAGGGCGACGTCCACGACATCGGCAAGAACATCGTCGGCGTCGTGCTCGCCTGCAACAACTACGAGGTCATCGACCTCGGCGTGATGGTCTCGTGCGAAAAGATTCTTCAGACCGCCCGCGAACAGAACGTGGACGTCATCGGCCTCTCCGGCCTCATCACGCCGTCGCTCGACGAAATGGTGCACGTCGCGAAGGAGATGGAGCGCCAGGGCCTGAAACTCCCGCTGCTCATCGGCGGCGCGACTACCAGCAAGGCGCACACCGCCGTAAAGATCGCCACCGGCTACCGCGAACCGGTCGTCCATGTGCTCGACGCCTCCCGCGCCGTGCCCGTCGTCAGCAATCTCATCAGCAACAGGAACAAAGCCGCGTTCGTCGCGCAGCTCCGCGCCGAATACGACCACATCCGCTCCCAACACGGCGGCCAGACCGCCAAGCTGCTTTCGCTCGAAGCCGCCCGCGCCAACGCCCCCAAGCTAAAGTTCTGCGACTTTCCGCAGCCCAGTTTCACCGGCATCCGCACCCTGTCATCCGGCGCGTTCAACGCCGCGCGCTGCGATTGCGGCTCAGCGCACGGCCACGCCGGCGCGTTCGGTGTCACGCTCGAGGACGTCTTCCCGTTCATCGATTGGACGCCGTTCTTCCACACGTGGGAACTGCGTGGCGTTTATCCGAAAATCCTCACGCACGAAAAGCACGGCGAAGAGGCGAGGAAACTTTTCGCCGACGCGCAGAAACTGCTCGGCCAAATCGTCGCCAAGAAACAGCTTCAACTCCGCGCCGCCTACGGCCTCTTCCCCGCGAACTCCGTGGGCGACGACGTGGAGATCTACGTCAACGGCGCGCGCAAGCATCTGCGGACGAAGCTCCATTTCCTGCGCCAGCAAATCATCAAGGACGACGGCACGCCGAACTGGTGTCTCGCCGATTTCGTCGCGCCGAAGAGCGCGCCCGATTTCCTCGGCGCGTTCGCCGTCACGGCGGGCATCGGATTGCCCGAGATTGTGGGCAAATTCAAGGCCACGCACGACGACTACAACGCCATCATGGCCGAAGCGCTCGCCGACCGGCTGGCCGAAGCGTTCGCGGAATACCTGCACAAGCGCGTGCGCGACGAATGGGGCTTTGGCAAAGCCGAGCAACTCAGCAACGACGACCTCATCGCGGAGAAATACCGCGGCATCCGCCCGGCGCCCGGCTATCCGGCCTGCCCCGATCACACCGAGAAGTCGGTCATCTGGGACTTGCTCGACGCTGAGAAGCACACCGGCATCAGGCTCACGGAAAGTTTCGCCATGTCACCCGGCAGCAGTGTGAGCGGATTTTATTTCGCGCACCCGGAGTCCAAGTATTTCGCCGTCGGCAAGCTGGGCAAGGATCAGGTGGAAGACTTTGCGCGGCGTAAGAACTTCACCGTTGCCGAAGCGGAACGCTGGCTCGGGCCGTGGTTGAACTACTGATCCACGACCGGAGTCGGTTGGATTGAGAGGCGCGACAGCAGTTGATTTTGGAAGGGCTGTAAGCCGAATTTTGTCTGCGCCTTGCGGCGGAGAGAACCATTTGTCTTAGCAGCGATACCCGAAACCTGGTCCGCTTTCGCGGACACGCGGAGCGAGCCACTCCTCGGTTTCCTATTTGGCCTTGCACCCGATGGGGTTTTCCGTGCCGCGTCGCTTGCGCTTCGCGCGGTGCGCTCTTACCGCACCTTTTCACCCTTACCCGCCGGCTTGCGCCCACGGGCGGTTTGTTTTCTGTGGCACTATCCGTCGGCAGGTCTTTCAACCTGCCGCCTGCGTGTATCTCGCGACGAATGTCGGAGTTACGCAGCATCGCGCTCTGTGGAGTTCGGACTTTCCTCCCCCGACCGAAGCCGGGAGCGGTTCCCCGCCCTTCCAAAATCAGCCCTAGCATACACCACAAACGCCCCAAGTCACAAAGTCTTTTCTGCGGCCCGCGCAAAACTCTTTCCTCAAAAAAATTGAACGTCCCCCGCCCAAATCACTCCAACGTCCAGACGATATGCTTATGAAAAACTGCAAAACCATTCTCCTCACGTTGAGCTTGGCCGGCGTGCTCACCGGCACTGCCATCGCCTCGCCGGCCATCGACCTCGCCAAGCAACTCAACCAAGCCTTCATCGAAGTCGCCGAGAAAGTCTCGCCGTCCGTGGTCGTCATCACCGTGACCCAGCGCAGCGCAATCCCGAATCTCGACGGCCTCGACGGCAGCCCGTGGGACATGCTCCCGCGCGAATTCCGCCGCCGCTTCCGCTCGCAGCTCGAAGAAACTCCGCAACCCAAGGAACACGGCCAAGGCTCCGGCATCATCCTCACGAAGGACGGCTACATCCTCACCAACCGCCACGTCGTCGAGAACGCCGAGAAGATTGAAGTCCGCCTCAAGGACGGTCGCCGCTTCGCCGCCACCGTCCGCGGCGCCGACCCCCAATCCGACGTCGCCGTCGTCAAGATTGACGCCAAAAATCTGCCCGCCGCCAAGTTTGCCGACTCCACCGCGACCCGCGTCGGTGAATTCGCCATCGCCATCGGCGCGCCCTTTGCCCTCGACTACAGCGTCACCTTCGGCCACGTCAGTGCCAAAGGCCGCAGCGGGGTCATCTACGACCCCACCATGGACCAGGACTTTATCCAGACCGACGCCAACATCAACCCCGGCAACTCCGGCGGTCCGCTTGTGAACATCGACGGCCAAGTCATCGGCATCAATACCCTAATCCGCGGCCAGAACACCGGCATCGGCTTCGCCATCCCCGGCAACCTCGCCAAGGAAGTCGCCGCCAAACTCATGGCCGACGGCAAGTTCACCCGCGCCTGGCTCGGCATCGGCATCCGCGGCCTCCGCGAAGACGCCGTCTTCGGCGACATCATCAAAGGCGTGGACGACGGCATCATCGTACAATCCATCCTTCCCGACGGCCCCGCCGCCAAATCCGACCTCAAGCCCGCCGACGTCATCACCGCCGTCGATGGCAAAGCCATCAGCACCGTGCAACAATTCCGCAACGAGATCCGCATCAAACCCATCGGCGTGCCCGTCTCTCTCGATGTCTTCCGCCAAGGCAAAAAAATCAAGGTCTCCGTCAAGCCCGGCACGTGGGCCGAAAACGAAACCGCCGCCACCACCACCCCGACGGCCGCGCCCGACGAAACTACCAACAGCCTCGGCCTCACCGTGCAAGCCCTCACCCACGAACTGGCCGATCAATTCCTGGCCACCATGACTCCCGGCGTCATCGTCACCGCCGTGGAACGCGGCGGCCTCGCCGCCCGCAGCCGCATCAAACCCGGCGACATCATCACCGAGGTGAACCAAAGCCCCGTCACCAACCCGCGTGAATTCCGCGCCGCCCTCAAGACCGCCGACCCGAAGAAAGGCATCATCCTCAACCTCGTCAGCGACAAAACCAGCCGCTTCGAAATCCTCAAGGACGGCGAGGAATAATCAAGCGCCGCTGCTGAAAAAAAACGAATCACCAAGACCCGAAGGCACAAAAATTCGCCTTCGGTTCTTTGTGTTTTCTTGGTTGTAACTTCTTCAGTGATTCATGCAACCGTCACCCACGCGACTATTGCAGTTTCACTGCCGCCCGGTAAGCTATTCCCATGCGTTTTATCGGCACGGTCATTGAAAAATTACAGCGGCACCCCAAGCGGATCGTCTTCCCCGAGGGCGCGGAGCCGCGCGTGTTGCAGGCCGCCCGGCAGTTCCACTCGCTGCGCCTCGGCGCGCCGATCTTGCTGGGCGACCGCACCGAGATCAAAAAGGTCGCCGCCGACCTGAACCTTTCCCTTGAGGGCATCCGCATCATCAACCCCGCCGAGAGCGAGGACTTGGAGAACTTCGCCCACCGCTTCGAACTCCTGCGCCGGGCCAAAGGCATCAAGTCCCGCGAAGCCCGCGAGGCGATGCTGCAGCCGAATTATTACGGGGCGATGATGGTGGCGATGCACCAGGCCGATGGTTTCGTCTCCGGCACGAGCCAGAGTTCTGGCAGCGTCTTGCGCCCGTTGTTCCAGATCATCAAGGTCGCCCCGCAAGCCACGACGGCTTCCAGCTGCCAGGTGATGGAAGTCGAGGACACGCGCTTCGGCGAGAAGGGCGTGCTGTTCATGGGCGATTGCGGCGTCATCCCCGAACCCACGGTGGAACAGCTCGCGGACATCGCCGTGGACGCCGCAAAACTCTCCCGGCAACTGCTCGGCATCCGCCCGCGCGTCGCCCTGCTCTCCTACTCGACCAAAGGCAGCGCCACGCACCCCTCCATCGGCCGCGTGCAGGCCGCGACTGCGCTCGCGCAGCAGAAGGCGCAGCAGAAAAATCTCGAAGCCGACTTTGACGGCGAACTCCAGGTGGACACCGCGCTCGTGCCGGAAATCGCCGCGCGCAAATTGCCCGAAGGCAAGGTCGCCG
>JAFMIX010000147.1 GCA_017853785.1 Verrucomicrobiales bacterium | reverse complement strand
AACTTTTCAGCGAGCGCGTCCAGGAACAAACTCAATCATCATCTATGCAAAAATCACCTCGCTTGAAATTGTTCGTCATGATGGCCCTCGAGTTCTTCATCTGGGGCGCGTGGCTGCCGCTCATCTTCGGCTACCTACCGAGTCTCGGGTTCACACCCGGCGAGCAGGCGTGGATTCTCAACGCCTTCCCCATCGCCGCCATCGTGGGGATGTTCTTCAGCAACCAATTCGCCGACCGCAATTTCGCGGCGGAAAAATTCCTCGCCTTCAGCCACCTCGTCGGCGGCGCGGCGATGATTGGCTTGGCGTTCACCAAATCCTTCTGGCCGTTCTTCGGGCTGATGCTCGTCCACTGCCTGCTCTATGTGCCGACCATTTCCATCACCAACTCCATCGCGTTCGCCAGCATGAAGGACGCGCAGAAGGAATTCGGCATCGTCCGCATGGGCGGCACGGTTGGGTGGATTCTCGCGGCATGGCCGTTCACCTTCATCCTCGTGGACTGGGCCAAGGTGCATGACGCCAACCCGCAAGGCCTCATCGCCTGGCTCGGCGCAGTGTTAAGCTCCGGCCTCACCGGCGCCGCGCTCAAGGCCGCAACCGTCTGGACGTTCATCGTGGCGGGCGTGGCGTCGTTCGCGCTCGCGGCGTTCAGCTTTGCGCTGCCGCACACGCCGCCCAAGAAGAAGACCGAGGGCGCGGCGGAAAACTTCGCCTGGCTGGAGGCGATCAAACTGCTGAAACACCCTTTCATCCTCGTGCTGTGGCTCGTGACGCTCGTGGATTCGTTCGTGCATAACTGCTATTTCAACTGGACCGGCTCATTCCTCGGCGCGGCGGTGAAGGACGGCGGCGTGGGCATCCCCGGCAACTGGATCATGCCCGTGATGAGCGTGGGCCAGCTCGCGGAAATCCTCACCATGTTCGTGCTCGGCGTGACGCTCAAGAAATTCGGCTGGCGCACGACGCTCATCGTCGGCGTGCTCGGGCACACCGCGCGGTTCGCGGTCTATGCCCTCTTCCCGCAACCGCCCGAACTCATCATCCTCGTGCAGGTGCTGCACGGCATCTGCTACGCCTTCTTTTTCGCCACCGTCTATATCTTCGTGGACGCGTATTTCCCAAAGGACGCCCGCACCAGCGCTCAGGGCTTGTTCAACGTGATGATCCTCGGCGCGGGCGCGTTGCTGGCGAACTCCATCTGCCCCTACTTGAGCCAGAAAGTCTTCACGCAGGGCGGCGTCACGAATTTCCATGGATTGTTCCTCGTGCCGATGATCTGCTCCTTCGCGGCGGCCATTGCGCTGGCGCTGTTTTTCCGTCCGCCGGCAACGCCCGCGCCGGATAACTCGGGGCACTGATTTGTTTTTTGTAATCGTTACCAACCATCCAAAATATGACCTCCACTCGCCGTGACTTCCTCAAAACCGCTGCCTTGACCAGCGTCGCCGCCGCTTGCGCGAGCGTCACCAATGCCGCTCCGGCGGTGGTCACGCCTGCGCCGGGGCGCAAGCGGCTCAAGCTCGCCATCGCCACCTATTCCTACTGGCACTTCACGGACACGAAAGTTTCCATCGAGTCGGTCATGGACAAGGCCGCCGAGATAGGCGTCGAGGGCGTGGACATTTTGCACCGGCAGATGGATTTGCCCGAACTGGCCCCGCTGACGGCGGAGCATCGTGCCAGCCTCCGCAAGCTCAAGCGCCACGCCTTCCGCAACGGCCTCGAAATCTGCTGCCTCTCCACGCACCAGAATTTCGTGAAGCCCCAGCCCGACGACCTCGCCAAAAACGTCGAGCACACCAAGAAGTGCATCGAAATTGCGCACGAACTCGGCTGCCCCTGCATCCGCATCAACACGGGGCGCTGGGGTACATCCAAGGACTTTGACGAACTGATGAAAAATCGCGGCATCGAACCGGTCCTGCCCGGCCACACGGAGGAGGAAGGTTTCAAGTGGTGCATCGAGGGCATCACCCAGTGCCTGCCCAAGGCGGAGGAGTGCGGCGTGATGCTCGCGCTGGAAAATCATTGGGGGCTGGCGCGCACGCCGGAAGGTTTGTTGCGCATCCTCGACCGCATCCAATCGCCGTGGCTCGGCGGGCTGATGGACACGGGAAATTTTCTGGAAGAACCCTACGCCAAGCTCCGGGCTATCGCGCCCAAGACCGTCTATGTGCAGGCCAAGACCTACCAAGGCGGCGGCAAGTGGTATACGCTCGAACTCGATTACCAGCGCATCGCCGCCATCCTCCGCGAGGTCAACTACACCGGCTACGTCGCGTTGGAGTTCGAAGGCAACGCCAACCCCGACCGCGCCGTGCCCGAGAGCATCAGGATGCTGCGCGAGGCTTTTGCGTGAAACAAGCATTGCGCCAGATCTGCCAACCGCGGGACCAAAGGAACACTCCGTGAAAATCCCCTTCACCAGCAGCAGCCTCACCTTTCACCCGCTGCCGCATCTGCTCCCGCTGGTGGTCGTGGCGCTCTCGGCCCTGACCGGCTGCCAATGCGCGACCGGCAGCGCGGACGCCGGCAACATCCCGCCTGCGGGCTTCACCGCGTTGTGGAACGGCCGCGACCTCGCCGGCTGGTGGGGCGCGGACACGGAAGATCCGGCGAAGTATCTCGCGCTGCCGCCGGCGGAGTTGCAGGCGAAGCGCACCGCCTCGCTCGCGGACATCCGGCAGCATTGGCGCGTCGAGAACGGCGCGCTGATCAATGACGGCAGCGGTTTGTTCCTGACCACCGATAAAAACTACGGCGACTTCGAGTTGCTTGTGGATTACCAGACCGTGCCGCTCGCTGACAGCGGCATCTATCTGCGCGGCTGCCCGCAGGTGCAGATCTGGGATTCGACCGAGCCGGCCAAGTTCAAGCTCGGCGCGGACCAAGGCTCGGGCGGGCTCTGGAACAATTCCCCCGGCGCTCCCGGCAAGAATCCGCTCGTGAAGGCCGACAAGGCGTTCGGCGAATGGAATCATTTCCGCATCGTCATGGCCGGTGCGCGCGTGTGGGTCTGGTTGAACGGCCAACAAACCGTCGCCGGCGCGACCCTGGAAAATTATTTCAACCGCAAGCTGCCCGTGCCGGCGCGCGGGCCGATCCAGTTGCAGACGCACGGCGGCGAGATCCGCTGGCGCAACGTCTTCATCCGCGAACTCGGCGCGGCGGAGGCGAACTCGCTCCTGCGTGGCCGGGACGACGCCGGCTTTAAATCCATTTTCAACGGCAAAGATTTCACGGGCTGGGCCGGCCCGGTGGATAATTACGAGATCAAAGACGGCGCGATTGTCTGCAAACCGAAAATGGGCGGCACGATCTACACGGAGGCGGAATACACCAACTTCGTCATCCGCCTCGAATTCAAGCTGCCGCCCGGCGGCAACAACGGCCTCGCCATCCGCTATCCCGGCACGGGTGACGCCGCCTACGTCGGCATGTGCGAATGCCAGGTGCTCGACGACAATTACGAGCAGGTGACCGGCAACAAACTTGACCCCCGGCAGGTGCACGGCTCGGCTTACGGCCTGGTGGCCGCCGCGCGCGGTTATCAGCGGCCCATCGGCGAATGGAATTACGAGGAGGTCACCGTGCGCGGCTCGACCATCAAGGTGGAGCTGAACGGCACGGTGATCCTCGACGCTGACTTGAGCGAGGTCGCCGAATTCCACAACAACAAACCGCATCCCGGCAAAGCCCGCCCCAGCGGCCGCTTCGGTTTCGCCGGGCACAATGACCCCGTGAGGTTCCGCAACGTTTCCATCAAGCCCCTCGACTGATTCCAATCCATGAATATCAACCGTCATTTCTCGCGGCGTTCGTTTCTCCAGACCTTGGGCGCGGCCGCCGCCGGTGCGCCGTTCATCACCAGTTGCATGACCACCCGCCCGCCCAGCGGCCGGCTGCGCCACGCCAGCTTCGGCGCGGGCAATCAGGCGTGGGACGACCTCAATTGCATCGCCCAAGCGCCGAACGTGGACATCGTCGCCATCTGCGACGTGGACTTGCGTCGCACCGTGGAGGCCCGCAAGCAATTCCCCAACGCCCGCATCTACCAAGACTGGCGGGAACTGCTCGACAAGGAGGCGCGGCATATTGACTCCGTCAACGTCTCCACGCCCGACCACATGCACGCGCCCATCGGTGTCTCCGCGATGCAGCTCGGCAAACATCTCTACGGCCAGAAGCCGCTCGCGCACGATCTCTACGAAGTGCGCCGCATGACCGAGATCGCCCGCCGCCAACGCGTCGTCACCCAGATGGGTATTCAGGTCCATTCCAAATCCCATTACCGCCGCATCGTCCCGCTCATCCAAAGCGGCATCATCGGCAAGATCAAGGAAGTCCACACCTGGAGCAACAAGACTTGGGGCGATACCGCGCCGCTGCCGAAACTCACGGAAACCAATCCCATCCCCGCTGGCTTCGACTGGAATCTCTGGCTCGGCGTCTGCGCCGAACGCCCGTTCATCGGCGGCGACTACTATCACCCGGAAAACTGGCGCAAGCGCCTCGACTTCGGCACCGGCACCTTCGGCGACATGGGTTGCCACATCTACGACCCCGTGTTCTGCGCGCTCAAACTCACCGCGCCCATTTCCATCCGCTCCGAAGGTCCCGCGCCCAACGACTGCAACTGGGCGCTCGACGCCAAGATTCATTATCAATTCCCCGGCAATCAATTCTCCTGCGGCCCCACGCTGCCGATCACTTGGTATGACGGCGCCACCGAAAAGCCGGATGAAATCAAAGCCATCGTCGGCAAACAGCGGCTGCCGGATCAAGGCTCGGTGTTCGTCGGCACGGAAGGCGCGGTGATTCTGCCGCACTACGGCAAGCCGCAACTGTATCCGCTCGAGAAGTTCAAGGACTACGTCCAGCCCGACGCGACCGATACGAACCACTGGGAAGAATTTGTCTTGGCCTGTCAGGGCGAAGGCACGACCAGCACGCCCTTCAGCTACGCCGGGCCGCTCACGGAAGCGGTACTGCTGGGCGGAGTCGCCTCGCGCTTTCCGCAGACCACGCTCAAGTGGGACGCGGCGAACCTGAAGTTCGACCTCCCGGCGGCGAACCACTTCGTGCGGCGCAGCTACCGCAAAGGCTGGGCGGTCAAGGGGCTTTCCTGAGTCGGCAGCGCCGCAGGCGACCTCGTGGAGATTGCTGTTGTTAACTCAAGGCAGAGCCCTGATTGGGCCGCGTGAAGTAGGCTTTGGTAATCAGCCCAAGCCGTTGCCAGAAGGGAAGCAGGAGCCGGAGATTGTGCGGGCGTCCCGGGCGCATCCGACGTTGGGCTACAAGAAGATCCCGCGCAAGCTGGTGGAACTGGGTTATTGCGTGAACAAGAAGCAGGTGCAGCGCATCCGTCGAAAAGAAGGATTGCAAGTGCCGCCACCGGAGTCGTGCTGGCGGCGACGGTGGTGAGTCACCTTTTTCCCATTTATTACTTGCTCGGAAACGTTTTTTTAATGAACTCCGCCCGCCCCTGGCGTTCCCCCTGACCTCCTCTTTCGCGTGGTTCGCGTGGTTCGCGGTTAAATTTGCCCCCTCAACTTTTCATTTTGAATTTTTGAATTGGCCTCTCCCTCTATCAACCATCAACTCTCAACTAACAACTCCCCTCCATCCTCCATCCTCTATCCTCTATCAACTTCCCTCCCCCATCCGCTGTAGCCGCCAATGGGTAGGGCGGGCACTCCGTTGCCCGCCGCTGTGGCTCGCGTAAGCGTTTGGAGTGCGCGGGCTTGATCTCCGTTTCGTGCCTTGGTGTCTTTGTGGTTAAATTTCCCTCCCTTTTTAAACTTTGAATTTTGAATTGGCCTCTCCCTCTATCAACCATCAACTCTCAACTAACAACTCCCCT
>JAFMIX010000146.1 GCA_017853785.1 Verrucomicrobiales bacterium | reverse complement strand
CATGCTGGGCCGCCAGGAAAAACGTCGGTGCGATCGGCGTGCCGAGAAAGCCGCCCCACTGCCCTTGATATTGCCAACCGCTGTTCGTCAACGCACTCGTCGGCGCGTTCGTGTTGTACCCCGGGTCATCCGTAGTGGAAAAAATGATCGCCCGCGCCGGAAGAATTGCCCCCAGCAAACAGAGAATCAAAATGACCGCAGCCCGCGCCATGCGCAGAAGCTAACACGTGCCCCCCGGAGTTTCCAGAATCTGCTAACCCAAGTGCGCTGAAAAATCTGTGTTTCATCTGCGTCCATCTGTGGCTATTCTCCCGCCACTTTATGAGCAAAACCTCACTTCTCTTCGCCGGCCAAGGCGCCCAGACCGTCGGCATGGGCAAGGACCTCGCCGCCGCCCATCCCACCGCCAAAGCCTGGTTCGACCGCGCCAACGCCGCCCTCGGCTACGACCTCGCCGCCGTCTGCTTCAACGGCCCGGACGCCGAACTCACCAAGACCGAACACGCCCAACCCGGCATCTTCCTCGTCAGTTGGATCGCGTTTGAGTTGCTGAAGGAAAAAGTTCCCGCACTCAAGTTCGCCGCCACCGCCGGACTTTCCCTCGGCGAATTCACCGCCCTCACCGCCGCCGGCGCGATGAGTTTCGAGGACGGTCTCCGCGTCGTCCGCCAGCGCGGCAAGTTCATGCAGGAAGCCTGCGAGGTCACCCAGGGCGGCATGGCCGCCGTCATCGGCCTCGATGAAGCACCCACCCGCGAAGTCTGCGCCGCCGCCGGCGTCGTGCTCGCCAACTTGAATTGCCCCGGTCAGCTCGTCATCTCCGGTGAAGAGGAAAAAATCATCGCCGCGTGCGATCTCGCCAAAGCGAAGGGCGCCCGCCGCGCCATCCCCCTGCCCGTCGCGGGCGCGTATCACTCGCCGCTCATGGCCAGCGCGCAACCCAAGCTCGCCGCCGAACTCGCGCACGCCAAACTCTCCGCCCCCGCCGTCCCCGTCATCAGCAACGTCACCGCCGAACCGCACACCACGCCCGCCGAAATCTCCGCGCGCCTCGTCGAACAAGTCTGCGCGTCGGTGCGGTGGGAAGAATCGATGCGGGCGTTGCTTGCACAAGGCTACACGCGCTTCATCGAGCTCGGCCCGGGCACCGCGTTGAGCGGCTTCATGAAACGCATCAACAAGGACGTGCAGATGCTCAACGTCGCCGACGCGGCAAGTTTGGAAGCGACCGCGAAAGCACTTTCAGTTTAGCCTCGGACCGAACACGGATGAAACCCGGATGATTGTTCTATCCGTGTTTTATCGGTGTTGATCGGTGGCTGAAAAAGCCTGCGCCGTTTCCTTCACCTTGCGCAAATCCAATTTTCCCGTGCCGAGCAGCGGAAATGCCTCCACGCGGAAAAATTGTTCCGCCCGCGGCTTCCACAGATTTGGCAGATCGCTCGCTGCCAGTTTCTCCAGCACCGCCGGCAACGCGTCCGCCGCGAGCTTGTGCAGGACGACGAGGCGCTCGCCCTTCTTCTCATCCGGCACGCCCGCCACGACGAATGTCTGCTCCAGCGCCCCGGCGAGCTCGTGCAATTTCTCCTCCACCTTGATGTGCGGCACCATCTCGCCGCCGATCTTGCTGAAGCGGTTCAGCCGGTCGGTGATCTGCAGGAAGCCGTCCTCGTCCAGCGCCGCGATGTCGCCGGTGACATACCAGTTTGCAGGCTGGCAGGGCGCGTCACTCCGTGCGCGCCGTTCGTCGGCCAGTGACCCGGCGGCGGGCGGAGGACTGCCCGCCCTGCCTGGATCACCCACCAACACCTCCGCCGTCTTCTCCGGCTTGCCGAGGTAGCCGAGCATCACGTTCGGGCCGCGCACGAGCAGCAGGCCGGATTCGCCGAGCGGGACGGAATTTTCCACGCGCGGATTGTTCACGTCCACCACGCGCACACAGACGCCGGGCAGCGGATGGCCGATCTTGCCGCGTTTCGCCCCTACCTGACGGAAACCCGCCGCGCGGAAATCGAAGGTGTTCACCGTCACCGCTGGCGCGCATTCGGTGCAACCGTAGGCCTCGAACGGCCGGATGCCAAACCGCTCTTCGAACGCCGTGGCGATGCGGTCGGGCAATTTTTCCGCGCCCACCGCCACGAGCCGCACGCTGCCGAACTGCTCCGGCGAACAGCCGCGCATGTAGATTTGCAGGAACGTCGGCGTCGCCAGCAGAAACGTGACGGCATGATGATGCGCGAGCGTGCCGATGGATTTTGAGTCGAGCGGATTTGGATGAAACACCACCCCCACGCCGAGCGTGGTCGGCAGCGCCAACGTGCCGGTGAATCCGAACGAATGGAAGAACGGCAGCACGCCGAGGATGCGGTCCTTTTTTTCCAGCGCGAAGACCTGTTCCATCTGCTCGATGTTCGAGCCGATGTTGTAGTGCGATAGCATCACGCCCTTCGGCTCGCCGGTGCTGCCGCTGGAGAAAATCACGGTGGCGCGGTCGTCCAACTTGATTTTCCGCTCGCGACCCAGCGCGCGCTCCAACCACCCCACCGGCATGAACCACGCCAGTAACAACGCCGCGAGCTTCTCGCCCCCGCCGGGCTTGGCTGCGAGGTCTTCGAGGTAAAATACCTCGCCCGGCACTTTCAATTTCACCTTTTCCAGAAACGCCCGCGAGGTGACCACGGTCTTGAGTTCGCACTGCCGCGCGCACGAGGCAAGCGCTTCGTCCGCGAGCGTGTAGTTCAGGTTCACCGGCACTTTGCCGCCGAGCAGCGCCGCCCAGTTCACCAACGAACCGGCCACGCTCGGCGGCAGCAGCAGCCCGACCATGTTCTGATTTGCCCAAACTTGCTTCAGTCGGCGCGCGAGGAAAACGGTTTTCACCAAGGCGTTCCCGAACGTCACCCGCGGCGTCTGCGCGTCGGCCATCGCGAAGCGGAACGGCACTCGCCGCGCGGTGGCGACGAACTTGCGGTGCAGCGGCTTCATGCGGTCGCGCCGATGCCCCCAGGCGTTGGCCACGAGTTCCTGCACGGCTTGGCGCACTTCCGGCGCGGTCGCCGTGGGCGGCATCGGCTTCCCGAAACTCACGGTCACGGGATGCGGGATGCGCGCCGGCAACCGCCACACAAACCGCCCGCCCTTGAAGCTGGACGGCGTGCCGGCCACGCCTTCGAGCGCGATGGGGATGATGGGCGCATCCACTTCTTTCATGATGCGTTCCAGGCCGCGCCGGAACGGCAGCAGCTGGCCGATGCGCGTGATTTCGCCCTCGGCGAAGATGCAGACGACTTCGCCGTCGCGGATGGCCTGGCTCGCGGCTTTGAGCGATTGGATGAGTTCGCGCGGGCGTTGCTCGGAGGAGATGGGAATCACGCCCAGGATTCTGCAGAACGGATTTATCCAGCGCCGCTCGTAGATGTCCTTGAACATCACGAAGCGCACGGGGCGGTCGGTGCTGGCGATCAGCAGGACGGCGTCCACCCACGACACGTGGTTGCAGACGAACAGCGCGCCGCCCTTCGCGGGGATGTTGTCGCGCCCGTCCACCCGGATGCGGTAGAGCGAATGCGTGGCGCACCAGAGCACAAACCGCAGGAGCGAATCCGGCAACAACACGATGACGTAAATCGTCGCGCCCAGCGTCAACGCCGCGATGAGCAGAAATATCGTGGGCGGCGGGAGGTGCAGCGTGACGGTCAGCAGGTAATAAACGCCCGACGCGAGAAAAATCCCGACGAACGAAAGCAGATTGGCCGCCGCGAGCACGCCGCCTTTGTTTTCCTTGTCCGGGCGGTGTTGCAGCAACGCCGAAATCGGCACGATGAAGAAACCGCCGAAGCATCCCAGCAGCGCGAGGTCGAGCGCGACCTGCTCGAACGCCAGACCGGTGCGCCCGAGCAGCGCGGCGCAGATCGTCAACCCCACCGAGCCCAGCGGAATGAGGCCGGTTTCGATCTTGCCGCCAGAGAGGTAACCTGCCGCAAAGCTGCCCAGCCCGATGCCGATGGCGGTGGCGGCCTGCAGATAGCCGCTCTTCGCCGGGTCGGTGAGGCCCAGCACGTCGGTGGCGTAGATGACGATGAGGAACTGTATCAGGGCGGCGATGGCGAAGAAGTAGGTGTTGCCCAGCACCGCCAGCCACAAGGCGCGGTCACGGCGGATGCGCTTCACCTGCGCCCCCAGATCGGCGACGAAGTTCGCGCGGAATTTTTTCGCCGGATCCGCGGCGGGAATTTTTGTGATGCCGCAGCTGGTCAGCAGCCCGAACCCCGCGAGCGCAATCAGCACCGCGCCGGACCACGCCTGCTGCCCGGCGAACCATTTGCACAGCCAGCCGGCCGCGACCGTGCCGCTGATGATGGCGAGGAACGTGCCGAGTTCGAGCACGCCGTTGCCCCACGAAAGTTTTTTCTCCGGCAGCAGTTCCGGCAGCAGGCCGTATTTGGACGGACCGAAGATGGCGCTGTGCACGCCCATCAGAAACACGCAGCCGATGGTGAGATGGATATTGTCCGCCGCCAGCCCCGCGAGCGCCAGCAGCATGACGAGGATTTCAAAACATTTCACGCCGATGGTCACGGTGCGCTTGCTGAACCGGTCGGCGAGGAAGCCGCCCGTCATGGAAAACACGATGAACGGCAGCGCGAACAGTGCGCCGACGATGCCCACGAGCTGGTCGCGCTTCTCGGCGGGCAGGTTCATCCCCGTGATGAGGAAGATGACGAGCCACTTGAGCGCGTTGTCGCTGAACGCGCCTTGGAATTGCGTTGCGATCAGCGCCCAGAAACCTCTATTGGTTGCAGGCTGCGGGTTGCGGGTTGCGGGTTCGGCCAAATTCATGGCGGAACACTACCCGGGAAAGTCCGAACGAGGGAATTGAAAAACTGGGGACGGACATCGCCGGAAACCCTGACGGCATCAGGGCAAATTCGGGCTGGCGCCACCCGGACGCCACTTGTAACCAGTTGTGGGGACTATGCGGAAACGTGTTCCCGGTTAATCTATCACCAGTGTTTCCGCACTTTGTTCTCAAGTGCGGGTGTGTAAAAAGGCCGGACCTGTTGTCCGGCCTTTTGTTTTGTCCGGTTTGATCTTCCGCACTTCAAGCATGACTGTCACCCCCCCCCAACTGCAAGCTTCACCGATTTTCATGGTTACCCTGTCCGGCAAACAGGGCTGTGATGCAGCGATGCCGTCGTTCTCGGCAAGACTCCGCGGAGTCCTGCCTGTTACATCCTGAATCTCAACCTCGGCTTTGTTTTCGCGGAGAAATTTTACCATCGCAGAAATCTTGCACTTCACCGCAAGGTGCAATGGCTGCCGCCCGGCAGCATCAGCAGCATTGATTTCAGCCTTATTCTCAAGCGACACTGTAGCGACCCCGACTTCATCCGAAACGGCCGCCCGGCGCTGCGCTGTGGGGCGATACGCCATTGTTGCTGCGCCTTTCGCGCCGTGTGCCACCAGTCGCTCCACGATGTCTTCCCGGCCAAACTGCGCCGCCATGATCGGCGGCGGCTGACCGGCGGAAGACTTGATGTTGCCTTCGGGCTAGCACGCCAACAGCAGCTCAATCAGCGGCTTGTTTCCTCGATAAACAGCCCGGACGCACGGCGTCCCTCCCACCCGCATCTGGGCATTGATATTGGCATTACTGGCAATCAGCAACTCCGCTACCCGCAGGTTCTGACTGCAGGGCAGAACATAGTGCGGCGGCGCAGCCCCAGAGAAACTACCAGCCGCCGCATTGGAGTCCGCCTTCTTTTCCAGCAGCAAGCGCACGATTGCCTCGTGACCTTCTTTGCCGGCGAAACGCAAGGAGGACTCCCCAAACTTGTTTGTCGCCTGGACCAGCCGGGGCAGCGCCGCGAGCACCGGCTTGGTTTTCTCCAGCTCACCGCTGCCGACCATCTTAAA
>JAFMIX010000145.1 GCA_017853785.1 Verrucomicrobiales bacterium | reverse complement strand
GTGAAGGTTCACGTAATCAAACTCGCCGGTGTTGACTGTTTCCAGCAGGACATCCGTCGTTGCGTGCGTGGAGAAACCGATGAAGCGGCAGCGCCCCTCACGTTGAAGCTGGCGGGCGGCGGCGAGGCAGCCGTCCTTTTGCATCGCCCAGCCGAGCGTCTGCCGGTTGTTGATGCCGTGGAGCGAGAGGAGGTCCACGTGATCCAACTGCAAATTGTTCATCGAAGTCGCGAAGGCTTTCAAAAATTCCTTCGCGTTGGCGCGCGGACTGACCTTCGTCTGGACGATCATCTTCTCGCGGGGCAGGCGCGGGAGCAGCTGGCCAAGTTGCATCTCGGAAGTGCCGTAGCCGCGTGCGGTCTCGATGTGGTTGATGCCCAATTCGAGGGCGCGGTGGATGCAGGCTTCCAGGTTTTCCTGGTTCGCGGGCGGGATTTCCGCCGGCGGCACATCTTGCCACTTATGCTGATAACGCATCCCGCCGCAGGAGATGACGGGCATCTGGAGTTCCGTGCGGCCAAAGCGACGATATTTCATGGGCCGACTATGCCAAGACCGCATCGCAGCGAACAGCCTGGAACGACAAGCGCCGCAAAGCGCATTTGACACTGCCAAGGGCCGCGCCTAGAGTATCCGAAATTAAACGGACCAATCCCATATGTTGACTCGCATCAGTTTGATTGTTGCCATTGTTGCCGGCCTGACCGTGGCCGGGTTAAATTTTGTCAAGGTAAAGGAGAAAATCACGACGCTCATCTCCGAGCGCGATAGCGAAAAAAATCAGAAGGAAGCCGCGCAGGCGGAATCTGAAAAGCGGGGTAAGGAACTCGCCGAGACCAAGACGCAATTGGATAACACCAAGACCGAACTGACCACCACGCAGGAAGAGCGCGACAAAGCCGTCGCTGACAAGGAAGCCCAGACCAAGCGCGCCGCCAAACTCGCTTCGGACCTTAACAAGGCGCAGCAGGAATATGCGGACCTTCAAGCCAAGCTTGCGCAGTGGACAGTGCTGGGCATCGAGCCCAGCGAAATCAAACCCTTGCAGGTGAGATTGAAACAGGCCGAGGAAAATGTCATCGCTTTGACCGAAACCAACCGGCTCGCCGGGATCAGCATCAAGAAATTAGAAAACCGGCTCAAACAATACGAGGATGAAAATTATGAAGGGCCTGCGCTCCCGGCGGATCTGATCGGCAAAGTGCTGGTGGCTGATCCCAAGTGGGATTTCGTGGTGCTCAACGTCGGAGAACGGCAGGGTGCGTTGGAGAACGGCGTGATGCTCGTCAATCGCAGTGGCCGCCTTGTCGCCAAGGTCCGGATCCGCAGTCTTCAGCCCGACCGCTGCATCGCCAACGTCATTCCCAACTGGAAGTTGGGTGATGTCATGGAAGGCGACCAAGTCATTCCGTGACGTGAAAACACTTTCTGCCATCAATCCGCGCTGCCTGTTAGGAGTCCTCCTCCTCGCCCTTATGGCCGGGTTGACCGGTTGCGCCACCACCGAGCCGGAGAATCTTTCCGAGCGGCCGTGGAATGCACCCGTTGGCTACGAAAGCGGCTTGCCGGTGCAGATGCTTCAGCAGCAGCGGCGCTGACCTACTTGGCGACTTCCACGCAGCGGGTTTCCCGGATGACGGTGATCTTGATCTGACCGGGATATTGTAATTCCCCTTCGATTTTGGTCGCGAGCTTCCGGCTCAAGGCAAACGCCTGTTCGTCGTTGATCTGATCTGGCTGCACAAATACCCGCAACTCCCGACCGGCTTGCACGGCGAAACATTTATCCACGCCGGGGAATGACAGTGCGATCTTTTCCAGGTCTTCGATGCGTTTGAGGTAGGTCGTCATGTTCTCCGCGCGCGCGCCGGGGCGCGAAGCGCTGATGGCATCGGCGGCGCTGACGAGGATTCCCAGCGGGCCGGCGGGCGGGACATCGTTGTGATGCGAGGCGACGCCGTTGACGACGGCGTCGGATTCGCCGTGGCGTTTCAAGAGTTCCGCGCCGACGACGGCATGCGGCCCTTCGACTTCGTGGCTGACCGCCTTGCCGATGTCATGGAAGAGTCCGGTGCGGCGTGCCACTGTGGGGTCCAAGCCTAATTCCGCGGCCATCAATCCCATCAGGTGGGCGACCTCGACGGAGTGGTTCAAAATGTTCTGGGAGTAGCTCAGCCGGAAATGCAGCCGTCCCAGCAGCTTGACGATTTCGGGGTGCGGCAAGGTCACGTCCGCCTTTTGGGCGGCTTCGGTCCCGAGGCGCATGATGGTCTCGTCCATTTCCGCGTTCACTTTGGCGACGACTTCCTCGATGCGGGTGGGGTGGATGCGTCCATCAGCGATCAACCGCGTCATGGCTTCGCGCGCGACTTCACGGCGGACGGGGTCAAAGCCGGAAAGGACGGCGGCATTCGGGGTGTCGTCGATGAGCACGGTCACGCCGGTGGCGGTCTCAAAGGCGCGGATGTTGCGCCCGTCGCGACCGATGATGCGGCCCTTCATCTCTTCGCCCGGTAACGTGACGGTGGCGGTGGTGGTTTCGAAGGTGTGTTCGCTGGCGTAGCGCTGGATGGCAACGCTGATGATCTTGCGGGCCTGTTCCTCGGCCTGTGCCTTGGCGGAGTCGAGGATGTTGCGGGTAAGTTTGCCGGCATCGGACAAGGCTTCCTGCTCGACCTCCTGCAATAATTGTCTCCGCGCTTCGGCCTCGGTGAACCTTGCTTCGGCGGCAAGCTGATCTTTGCGCAGGCGGATTAGCCGGGCGAGTTCGCGCCCTTCGGCATTCAATTCCTCGGCGCGCTTGTTCAACGAATCTTTTTCGGCGCGCAACTGGTTTTCGGAACGGAGCAGGGTTTCCAGTTGGGAATTGATGATGGCGTCGCGGTCGGAGAGGCGCTTGTCGAGCGCGGTGAGTTCTTCGCGGCGGGCGGCAAAAGTGGCTTCGGTCTGCTCGCGGAGCTTGGTGGCTTGCTCGGTGGCGGTGAGATGGGCTTCGCGCTTGAGGTTTTCAGCCTCGCGTTGCGCGGTGGCGCGAACTTCGTCGGCGAGCCGGGCTTGCGCCGCCGCTGTCTGCCGCCGCCGCCACGCCACAATGCCGCCGGTGATTGCCGCGCCGCACGCGAACATGAGGGCGCCGAAGATGATTTTTGCCAGCAAAGTCATTTCAAAACCGGGCGGGGCTGGCCAGGTGCCACCGCGTCGGCGTCAGGATATGATTCAAACGAACGTCATGGGGCTCGACCGGGACCGCAGCCACGATTTGTTCATCATGGGCCACGCCACAGGTCGTGCCACGGACGGATGCCAGTAACCGGTCATAAAACCCTTTTCCCCGACCGAGCCGGGATCCATCCAAAGCGAAGGCTACACCTGGCACGAGCACCAAGTCCAGTTGGTTTAACGGCAGACCGGGGCAGGTGGGAGCGGGTTCGCGGACGCCGAACGGGCCGAGCACCAGGTCGCGGGCGTCGTTGGTGATGATAGCGGCGGTGTAAATTTGGGTGGCGGCGTCGAAGCGCGGCAGGGCCACGGTTTTGCCGGCGGCTTGGGCGAGCGCGAACACCGGCCAGACATCGAGTTCATCCGGGAGCGGGGCGTAGAGCAACACGCGGCGGGCCTGTCGCCAAAGTGTAGTTTCTGCAAGCCGGGCGCAGGCGGCGTCGGCGGTCAGCGAGCGCTGTTCCGGTGACACAGTTTGGAGGCGGGCGCGGATTGCGGCGCGGATTGCGGCTTTGGAATTGGCTGGGGCTGGGGTCATGAAACGGAGCGTTTCCGGGGCATAGGCTGGCGTGGGCGCGGGCGGTTTTCAATCAAATTGCTGATGACGCGCGGCAGTGGGGGCAGGGAAAGGCTGGACAGCGGCAGGGTTTGCTCGTTTTATGGCGTCATGAAAAACCCCGTCCGGGCAAACTTCATTTGGATTAGAAACATCTCCACCGGTGCAGTCGTGATGTTGGCGGCTTTGCGGATGCAGGCTTGGGATTACGCGGCACATCGGGCCATCAATGAGTTGGCGTTGGCGGCGTTGCCAACGAATTTTCCGGCGTTCGTGCAAACACCGGCGGCGCGGGATCGCATCGGGTTTCTGGCGGGAGAACCGGACCGCTGGCGCAACTCGCCGGAGATGGCGTTGAGCCACGCAAGCGGGCCGGATCATTATTTTGATTGGGAGCAGATGGCGGATTACGGGCTGACGGCGGCGACGGTCGCGCCGTTCCGGTATGATTTTGCGGTCCAACTCGGGCTGGCGCGGGCGGCGCACCCGGAGAAGTTTGAGCCGATCGACCCGGCGAAGAACAAGGACCAAACGCGGGAGTTGATCGGTTTCCTGCCGTGGCGGATGACGGAGGATTACGCGCGGCTGAAGTCGGGTTTTTCTTACCTCAAGACGTTTCAGCAGCACGGGGGCACGAAGGAGGAGATCGCGAACGCTGAGGCGAACATCATCTATGTGATGGGGGTGATGGGGCATTTTGTCGGGGATGGCTCGCAGCCGTTGCATGCGACGAAGCATCATCATGGGTGGGTGGGGGCGAATCCGGATAATTATCCGACGCACTCGCGGTTTCATGCGTGGATCGACGGCGGGTATATCCAAAAGAGCGGCGCGTTGAACGTGGCGGAATTGACGAAAAAATTGAAATCCGCCAAACCCGTCGGCAACCCGGCAGCGGCGGATGGTTTTTTTCGCGCGATGGTGGCGTATGTTGAGGCGGCGAATCGTCAAGTCGAGCCGATCTACAAGCTGGAGCGCGACCGCAAGCTCTCGCCACGCGACGGGGTGGTGGATGCCGAAGGCCGGGAGTTCATCGAGGGGCTTATTTTGGCGGGCGCGGAGATGTTGGCGGGAATCTGGTTGTCTGCCTGGCAGGACGCCCCGGAGGACAAATTTCTGCGGACGGAATTGGAAAAGCGGCTGAAGGTTGGCGACGGTGGGATAAAATAAGTTTCCCGGCATTTCGGGCCTCTGTTGTTGCGGAACTTAAACTTCTCAACCCGAATTGAGCTGGGCGTTTCTTGACGGCAACTTATCCAGTTGATAGGCTCCCCGGACTCTGGCGCGGAAGCCAGGCATGAATATGCCCGTCGAATACAACCCCTACCTGTTGATCTTGGTGCTGATGATAGCGGCGATCGGCTTTGCGGTGGGGCCGCTGGTGCTGGCGTATGCGTGGGCGAAACTGGTTTCTCCCCGGAAACCGGGTGCGGACAAACAGTCCACCTACGAGTGCGGGCTGGAATCCAAAGGGGACGCCTGGGTGCAGTTCCGTTCGGAATACTACCTCTACGCCATTATTTTCCTCATCTTCGACGTCGAGACGATTTTTCTGCTGCCGTTCGCCGTGGCGTTCACGGGGCTCCCGGCGGGGGCGTTCATCGCCATGCTGGTGTTCCTGTTGTTGCTGGTCGAGGGGCTCGTCTGGGCTTGGAAAAAAGGCGTGCTGACATGGAAATGACGCGATGATTGACGAAGGTTTAAAAAACGAATTAAGCAAGCAAGGCGTGTTCACCGTCACGCTCGAGCAGGTCTATAATTGGGGACGTAAGAACTCCGTCTGGCCGCTCAACTTCGGCCTTGCCTGCTGCGCCATCGAAATGATCGCGGCTACGATGGCGCGTTACGATCTCGCGCGGTTCGGCGCGGAGGTGTTTCGGCCCTCGCCGCGCCAGGCCGACCTGATGATCGTGGCGGGCACGGTCACGAAGAAGATGTTGCCGCAGGTGGTGCGGCTCTACAACCAGATGCCCGAGCCGAAATACGTCATCGCCATGGGCGCGTGCGCGATTTCCGGCGGGCCGTTCAAGCAGGGCTACAACGTCCTCAAAGGCGTGGACCGGTTCATTCCCGTGGATGTCCACATCCCCGGCTGCCCGCCCCGGCCCGAGGCGTTGATTCACGCATTCATGACGCTGCAGCAGAAGATCGACGA